>JAOAKR010000001.1 GCA_026419815.1 Microcaldota archaeon
GAAATACAGATAAATAGAATTGTAAAAACAGGTTTTGGTGCTAACAGATTTCCTACAGCTACGGATTCTTTGTTTTATTATGTTAAATCCGAAAAATTCACCTTTAAAGGGTTCAGAAAAAATTTAGACAAGCCAAAAGAACCTTGGTGGCAGGCTCATAGCATACATATATTAGTGGTGATGCTGATGGTTGACGAGAAGATAAGTGTGCCCGGGGGCGTTTCTGTCTCGCTTGCTGAAGGTGCTATTAAGGTAAAGGGGCCAAAGGGCGAGACAAGCGTAACTCTTTCCAAGAAGGTGTCGGTTAAGGTTTCCGGCAGTGAAATTGCTGTCTCGGGCAGCAAGGTGCTGGTGTGCACTACGGTTGCGCACATTAACAATGCGCTCAAGGGCGTGCAGGAAGGCCACAAGAAGTGCATGAAGATGGTGTTCGCACACTTCCCGATGAAGATTGAGGTAAAGGGAAGCACGATGACCATCAAGAATTTCCTTGGCGGCAAGCGCGACCTGCACGCGGCTATTGTTGGCCCCACTAAGGTTACTGTGAAGGGGCAGGATGTTGAGATTGAGGGGCCGGATGCATATTCAGTCGGCCAGACAGCAGCCAACCTGCGGCAGGCAGCGCGCGTCAAGGGCAAGGACGAGCGCGTGTTCCAGGACGGCATTTACGTGGTGAAAAAATGAAGCCGAAGATTTTGCGATCCAAGAAAAAGAGCCACCCGCGGTTCAGGAGGCCGAACGTAGGCCATACGCGGAAGCGCCTTGATGACAAGTGGCGGAAGCCACGCGGCATAGACAACAAGCAGGCCCTGAAGAGGGCGCATATGGGTGCATTGCCGAGGGTCGGCTACAAGAACCCCCGCGCAATACGGGGGCTGCACCCCTCTGGTAAGCGGGAAGTGCTTGTGCGCTCAGCCAAGGACATTGCGGCGCTTAAGGGCGGTGCGGATGTTGCAGTCAGGATATCAGCGTCGGTGGGCAGCAAAAAGAGGGAGCAGCTTGCCAAGATGGCCGGCGAACTGAACCTCAAGCTACTTAACTAAGTGGTGTTTGTATGGGAATACGCACGGTAAGACGGATGGCGGCGGACATACTCAAGTGCGGCGAGTCAAAGGTGAGGATTGACCCGGCCCGCATCTCTAATGCGTCCTCCGCACTCACACGGGACGACGTGAAGATGCTCATAATGCAAGGCGTTGTCTCAGCAGTTAGGAAGCGCGGCGTGTCGCGCGCACGCGGCAGGAAGAACGATGAGCTGAGGCGGAAGGGCCGTAAGGGCTCTGGCAGGAAAAGGGGCCCGCTGGGCGCACGCATCAACCTCAAGGACCGGTGGATGTCGCACGTGCGCGCACAGAGGAGCTACCTTAGGCAGGTTCGCCAGGCGCTCAAGGAGGGCGTGTACCGCTCGCTTTACCTAAAAGTGAAGGGCGGCGAATTTAAGTCCCGGGCGCAGCTGGCCAATTACATTAAGGATAACGGTTTGATGAAGTGATGCTTATGGCAAAGGCAACAAGAAGCACGTATAGGGTGTCGTTCAGGAGGCGCCGTGAGGGCAGGACGACATACTCAAAGCGGATTGCGATGCTCAAGTCTGGCGAGGCCCGGCTTGTGGCGCGCAAGACATCCTCCGGCATAATCGCGCAGGTGGTATTATACTCGCCACAGGGCGACAGGGTGGTGGCATCTGCGCGCTCTGCCGAGCTTGAGAAGCACGGCCTGCCCCGCCTGAAGAGCCTTCCGGCTGCGTACCTTGTGGGCTATGCGCTCGCAAAGCGCGCACTGCCCAAGGGCGTAAAGCGGGCGATACTTGATATGGGCAGGAGGACACCTGTTGCATCCTCATTTGCGTTTGCAGTTGTAAAGGGCGCCGTGGACGGCGGGCTTGAAATCCCGCACAACCCGGCGGTTTTCAATGATGACCGGTTCAGCGGCAAGCACATTGCCGATTATGCTAAATTGCTCAAGGAATCGGATGAGGCCGCATACAGGAAGAAGTTCTCGGCTTACCTCGCGAAGGGTGTGAGCCCAGAATCCCTGCCGCAGCTGATCCAGTCCATCAAGGGCAAGCTTTGAGGTGTGATGCATATGGCGTTCAACAGGGGTAAGCCAAAAAGGGATTTCCGTGGGCCCAGGGAAGAGCCGAAGGCTGTGTGGGTCCCGAAGACCGAGCTCGGCAAACGCGTTGCGAGCGGCCAGGTGACGAACATTGACGAGATACTCAACAACGGCCTAAGGATTATTGAGCCGGAGATTGTTGACGCGCTCGTTCCTGACCTGCAGGATGACCTGATAAAGCTTGGCACGACACAGCGCGTCACGGATTCTGGCCGCAAGATAAAGTTTAGGGCAGTTGTTGTGGTTGGGGACGGCCGTGGCCATATCGGGATAGGCGCCGGCAAGTCAGATGAGGCGCGCCCGGCAATTGACAATGCGGTGCGCTCCGCAAAGCGCAACCTCATTTCCGTTCCGTTCGGCTGCGGGTCGTGGGAGTGCGGCTGCGGGACCAAGCACAGCCTGCCAATTGAGGTATCTGGCAAGTGCGGCAGCGTCACGGTGACGCTCCGGCCTGCACCGCGCGGTGTCGGTGTGGTGGGCAACGCGATAGTCAAGAAAGTGCTTGCCAAGGCAGGCCTGAGCGACGTGTGGTCCGCGTGCAGGGGCAGCACGTCAACCAAGTTTAACACCGCGATGGCGGTGTATAACGCCCTCAAGAAGCTCAACAATATGCATTCCAGGAGGGACTGGACGGAGGAATGATGCTATGCAGCTTTATGCAGTAGTTCGTGTTCGTGGCAAGACTGGCATCAAGCCTGACATAAGGCAAGCGATGGGATACCTCAACCTCAGCCGTGCAAACCATTGCGTGGTTATGCCCGCAACCGGCCCGCTCAGGGGGACGCTCCAGCTCTGTAAAGACTATGTCACGTGGGGCGAGCTTGACAGTGAGACGCTGTCAAGCCTCATAATGAAGAGGGGCCGCCTGCTTGGCAACAAGCGGATAACCGAGGAGTATTTGCAGTCAAAGGGGCACAAGGGGTTCAGCGCGCTTGCAGCTGCCGTGCTTGAGGGCAAGGCATCCCTGCAGGAGGCGGGGCTCAAGAAAGTGTTCAGGCTCAACCCGCCCAAGGGCGGCTACAAGATTGTAAAGCGCCCGTTCCCAAAGGGCGCGCTTGGGTACAGGGGCGACAAGATTAACGCCCTTCTCAGGAGGATGATTTGATGGTTCGTACACACAGGCCAAGAAGCAAGAGCAAGTTCTTAGGGAAGAGGCATCACGGGCGCGGCAACAAGAAGAAGGGCCGCGGGTCCGGCACACGTGGCGGTGTGGGCCGTGGCGGGATGCTCAAGCACAGGAAAACATATACGCTAAAGTATGAGAAGGGGTATTACGGTGTGCACGGCTTTGTGAACAAGGTGCGCAACCGCCCAGACGTGATCAACCTGACGCACATCTCGCGCAAGATAGCTTCTGGAGAGGTGAGCAAGAAGGACAACGTCTACTATTTCAGGTTTGACGGCAAGGTACTGGGTGGCGGCCAGCTTTACTACCCAACGGTAGTTGAGGCACGCTCATTCTCAAAGAAGGCGGTTGACAAGATTGAGCAGGTGGGCGGGGAGGCCCGCAGCATAAGCGGTGCGCCAGCCACCGCACAGAAGTAGGTGTGTGCAAGATGGACCTTGAGCCATTGAGGCCGGTTGTGGGCCGGCTGCCGGAAGTCAAGATGCCGGTCATCCAGCCGACCCTCAACGAGCGGCTGATGTATACGCTGGGCATACTTGTGCTTTTCTTCGTGATGTACCACATATACCCGACCGGTGTTGTGGTCAGCAAGGATACAAAGACTGAGTTCCTGCAGCTCGTCCTTGCATCAAAGATGGGCTCGCTTATAACAATCGGTATCGGGCCTATTGTTTTGGCATCAATATTCCTGCAGCTGTTCGTGGGTGCCAAGCTCATAAACATTGACCTCTCACAGCCGCGCAACAAGGCGCTGTTCCAGGGGACGCAAAAGCTGCTTGCAATCATCCTTGCGCTGTTTGAGGCGTTCATATACACTAATATGATGCAGCTTGACACGGCACTATACCCCGTTATGGGAGAGCTCGGGGTACGGGTGCTCGTTGCGGTGCAGATTGCGCTCGGCTCAATATTGCTGCTGTACTTTGATGAGGTAATATCAAAGTACGGGATAGGCAGCGGTATCGGGCTGTTCATCGCGGGAGGCGTGTCAATATCCGTGGTGTCAGGGTTCATAGGCATAATTACTGGGTTTGGCGGGATACCCGAGTCTAATACTCTCGCCTACCATCTCCTGCAGGGAGGCGCGAATGCTATACCTTCCGCAATAATAGTGCTGGCGCCGGTAATAGCTACACTGCTGGTGTTCGCTGCTTCAGTGTATGCTGAGGGCATAAAAGTAGAGGTGCCTCTGGCGTTTGACAAGGCGGCAGGCTATGGCGGCAGGTACCCAATTAAGTTCCTTTACACGTCAAATATGCCAGTCATACTTGCATTTGCATTCCTTTCATCAGTGCAGCTGTTCGGCAGGATGATTTCAGGCATAACATTTGAGCTTGGCGGGGTAAGCATCGCATCATTCTTGGCCAATTACAATATGGCGGGCCAGCTTGACAGCGGGCTGCTTTACCTGATAACGCCGTCGTTCCCAAGCCCGCTTGCCATCGCAGGTGGCATGCCTGTTTACATTAACCTGATGCTGACAAGCGGCCAGACATTATTGGTCCCGTTCATTGGTGCAGTGTTCGTGCCGGAATACATACACGCGATTGTATACGCAATCAGCCTCATCATCCTCTCAATACTGTTCGGCTATCTCTGGACGGAGACATCGGGCATGACTGCGCGCGATGTGGCTGGCCAGCTCAAGCGTGTGGGCCTTTCAATACCCGGTTTCAGGCGCGATGAGCGCATGATTGAGAAGATCCTTTCAAAATATATCCCAGTGATCACAGTGTTAGGCAGCGGTTTTGTCGGCCTGCTTGCGGCGTGTGCAGACCTTACGGGCGCAATCGGAACCGGCACAGGCATTCTCCTGACCGCGGGCATACTTTACAGGATATATGAGGAAATGGAGCAGCGGCAGATGTTTGAGATATACCCGCAGCTCAAGAATATGATGGGTGGTGAATAGCGCAATGATAATAGTGATGGGGACGCCGGGGGCTGGCAAGAGCACGGTGCTCAGTGCGCTTTCAGCGAAGCACCCAGAGATTAAGGTCGTGAACTTCGGCACTGTGATGCTTGACATTGCAAAAGCGGAGTACGGCGTTGCCGGGCGCGATGATATGCGAAAGCTGCCGCGCGACAAGTACCGCGAGCTCCAGCGCAAGGCTGCACAGGCAATCGCAAAGATGCCTCCGTCCACGATAATAGATACGCATGCATCCGTGAATACTGCGGATGGGTACCATCCCGGGCTGCCGTTGTATGTCCTTTCAGAGCTGCCCATAGACGCATTAGTTTACATATATGCGAGGATTGAGGATGTGATTGAGCGCAGGCGGCGCGACACGTCGCGCCAGCGTGATGCTGAGCCGCCGGAGCAGCTGCGCCTGCACGAGAGCATAAACCTTGCGATGGTTTCTGCGTATTCCGTGCATGCAAACGCCCCCGTCAAGTTCATACTCAACGAGACAGGCCGCCTTGAAGAGGCGGTCAGCCAGCTTGAGCGGTGTGTGAGGATATGATGTTGGACCCATTCCAGGCAGCAATTGCCATTACGCTGGCGGCGGGAGTATATTCCGGCATTTTCAGGTATGTAGTTTATGAAATTGGCGGGATGGGCAAGGTCATTGAGATGAACAAGAAAATGCAGGAGGAGATGCGCGCCATAAACAAGAAATATGCCGATGCGGCGCGCGCACGCAATGACAAGGCGCTCCGTGAGATTGAAGGCAGGATGAACACGATTGCAATGGATATGCTGAAAATGCAGGTCAAGCCGATGCTGCTTACCATACCTTTACTGCTTGTATCAGGCCTGATAGCGAGCAGCTTGATGCATATATTCCCGGAGTTCATAATAGTGCTGCCGCTCCCCCTGCCGGTGCCGCAGATGAGCCTTGACCATCTAATAAACTGGAGGGACACGTTTGGCCCGATTGGGTGGTTTTGGATTTCGTTTATGGTTTCAAGCTTAGTTGCGCAGTTTAAGATTGGAGGTGCAAAGAATGAGGCCAAGCAAAAGGATAAGCAATAGGGTGTTCAAGAGAGTTCCTGGCGGGAAGCTTAAGGTTCACATTAAGTCGCCGAGGAAAGGTGCAGCCAGCTGCAGCATCTGTGGCAGCGGGCTGAAGGGCGCGTCAAGCTCGCGCAGCCTTAGGAAGACTGAGAGGAGGCCTGAGCGACCATTTGGTGGCCACTTGTGCGGCGCGTGCACTCAAAAGCTGTTCGTGTACAGGACACGCGTGAAGAACAATGATATGAAGGCGGTTGAGGTCCCAATCAAGTTCCAGAAATATCTGTGATGCGATGAAAGTGTGCATATCGGGCCTTACAGGGTCCGGCAAGACAACGGCGGCGGAGCATCTGGCAAGGCTACTTGGCGTGCCACACATCTCATTCTCAATGAAGGATGAGGCGAAGGCGCGCGGCATAAGCATTGTTGAGCTGCAGGAGATCGCTGCAAGGGACAGCCGAATAGATATTGAGTTTGACAGGCGGCAGGAGGAGGAAATGAAGAAGCACCCCTCATTCGTGACAAGCACGTGGCTGGGCGCGTGGATTGCAGACGCCGACCTTAACGTGTGGCTTTACGCGGATGATGATGTGCGTGCCAAGCGTGTTGCCGGCCGGGATGGCCTGCCAATTGAGGAGGCTCGCAGGATGATGCTCACCAAGGATGCGCAGAACAAGGAACGCTATTTAAAGCTATACGGCATAAACATAGCTGACACGGGCAAGTTCCACCTGTGCATAAACAGTGGGCTGTTGCCTCCTGAAAGGATTGCCGCAATGATTGCAAGGTGCCTTGAGGAGATGAAGAGGTGAAATTATGAAGGGGATAGAGCCGGGAAGGGTTTGCATAAAGACAAGAGGGCGTGACGCAGGCTCAAAATGCGTCATAATTGAGGTCATTGACCATAATTTCGTGAGGGTTATATCAGCGGGCCGCAAGAGCGCACGCAGGGCGAATATTGCGCACCTTGAGCCGATTGACAGGATTGTTGACGTGTCAAACGAAAGCGAAGTAAAGAGCGCAATATCCTGATTTTACAGTATATTGCTTATGATTATTTCAGGATCAAATTTTACAAGGTCCCCGTATTTCTGCCCCATCCCCAAGTAGATTATTGGCACGCCAGTCTCGCGCAGTATGGATATCGCGGTGCCACCCTTTGCATCGCAGTCAGCCTTTGTAAGTATTATCCCGTCCAGCTTTATTGCATCGTTGAATGTTTTCACCTGCTGGTATAACGAGTTGCCAGCAAGCGACTCACCCACAAAAATGCGCAGGTCTGGTGCAGCAACGCGGTTGAGCTTCTCAAGCTCTCGGATAAGGTTGAAGTTTGTATCCTGCCTCCCAGCGCTGTCTATCAGCACCACATCAACCTTGTTTGCCTCGGCGTGCCGTATCGCATCAAACGCAACTGCCGCCGAATCCGCCCCGTAGTTGTGCCGTATCACGCGCACGCCAAGACGCCTGCCGTGCTCCTCGCTCTGCTCAATTGCGGCCGCCCTGAACGTGTCTGACGCCGAGATGACCACAGTCATCCCGTTTTCCATAAGCTTGTGGGCAACCTTCGCGATAGTTGTTGTCTTGCCGGCGCCGTTCGGCCCAACGAAAAGTATCTTGAACGGCTTCTTATGGGATTTCGCAAGCTCAACAATGTCAAACGGCTTGTTGGTGCCGAATGCCTCCTCGCGGAACACTTCACGGAGCACACTGCGTATCTCATCCTCAAGCTCAGCGCTTATGAATTCCCTGTCGGATATGCGCTCAACAACCTTCTCACAGACTTCTTTTGCAACATCTGGATGCACATCAGACTGTATTAGCGCGAACTCAAGGTCAAGTGCCATCGCCTCAACCTTTTCCCTACCGAGCCGGACCTTCCTGAGCACCATCTTCTTGAGATGGTCGGTTATGCCTACCCTGACCTTAACCGCCTCTTCCTGTGCAGGCTTCTTTTGCTGTGGCAGAAATGGTATTTTGAACCCTTGCTGCTCCTGCCCCATACGCACTTCCCGCAACTCTTTTTCGTGCGGAACGTTTTGGAAGCCCGCCACCGGAGCTTCCTGGCCTTTAATTTTGGGCATCCCCTTTGGAAGCGTACGCTCCCCCTCGTGCGCGTGGGGCGCTATCTCTTTTTGCTGTGGCGCGTTGCCACCTTGGGGTTGTGGGGCAACAGCTTCCCGTTGCAAGTGCCTTTCTTTTAGTGTGGCCCCGCCAACTTTCGGTGCAGCGGCAATCCCCTCTTGCGATTTGCTCTCTATTGTGGGCGCAATTTCACTTTCATTAGGCAGCGGCTTTTCCTCCCCGTGTGCAGGGGCACTCCCCTTTTTTGGCTGTTCTTCACGCTGCTCAGGGGGCACCACTGCCTCGTTTTGCCCTCGTGCACCTTCCACGCCGGCTTTAGGTAGTATCTCCTCAACAGGCGCCCCTGCCGGCTTTTGCCCCTCCTCATCCTTCTTGGCCTCCCCAGTGAGCTTTGTTATAAATTCAGATACCTTTGATTTCAGGAGGCCCCACATTCAGACNACTACTGCTGTATGTACTTGCGCGCCTTCCCCTCCAGCTCAATAAGCGAGCCCTGCACGCGCTTCAAGTCCTCTTCAAGGCGTTGGATAATCCCGCGCGAGTCCTCAATCCTCTTCTTGAGGATGGATATTGCCTTCTCGGAGGACATCTCGCCGCATATGCCGCCACCAAGGTCCAGCAGCACATACTTTGACTTTGCCATTGATGCACTCGCAAAAACCCCTGAGCCAAGCGACACGAGCGAGTTCTCGCCGCCCCTTATCTTCTCAAGCGAGTTTATGGTAACGCTGGCTTCAAGCGAGGCCATATTGAGCGCCACTATCTGGTCCCGCAACATCCTGTGCATACGCTGGAGGTTTTCAGCCTCAATCGCAATCTTCTGTATCTCCTCGCGGTTTATTTCCATCTCAGGCACCCTTTACTTCTGCAATCTCAACTGCGCTCCGCTTTACCTTGTACTTGCTGCCAAAATATGCGAGCACCTTGTCGCGCAGGTGCTTCTCACTGCCAGCTTCCATTTCCACGCTGAACTTGCGTGAGCCGCCCTTGAGCTTCACAATGCCGCTTACCTTGTACTTCATACAACCACCTCAAATTCAAATCCTTTTCCTTGAAAG
Source organism: Microcaldota archaeon (assembly GCA_026419815.1). Lineage (GTDB taxonomy): Archaea > Micrarchaeota > Micrarchaeia > CAILAH01 > CAILAH01 > DYJQ01. Next base: position 9,341 of record JAOAKR010000001.1, read on the forward strand.
GCCGAGCCCCTGCTCAACCCTCATCAGCTCAATGCCAGTGCACTTTTCGCCCGCAACAAAGCCCTTTGAGTTGGCAACCACACCATAGCTTGGGAAGGGGAACCCGAAGTTGACTGTCGTGTTTATGCCTTGCACCTTGAGCACGCTTTCAGCAAGCTCAAAGTCCTCCTCAGAAGCGTCATTGTGCATAACAAACCCGTGGTTTGTAGCCGCACACGCACTGCCTACAGTCAAGTACCCCGCGATGCGCCCCCTAACGACTTCAACGCCAAGCGCATCGGCAATCTTCCTCACATTTGCGGGCTCAATCGCCTCAGATATTATTGCACCGTAATCATTGCAGGCCACAAGGTTCCCAATCGCAGTATTCTTCGTATCAATCTGGCAAACCTCAAGCCCGCTTTCCCGTGCAATCCTGCGCACCTCATCAGCATATGCGATATGCGGCACTATGGCCGCCCTGCTGTTCATCGCAGAGTATATCCCCAGCAGGCCAGAGCTGCACAGGCTTGTGCTTATTGCTTTAACGCCAAGCCGCGACTCAACCGCAGATGCCAGCTTGTGTGGCGCATCTTCCGGGACAAGCGCAACATTCTCATTTGCGCGCAGGAATATCCCAATGTATGGGTTGCCGTGGTAGCTTATCTTTATCATTTCTATGCCTTCTGTCCCGCGGGCGCGGCAGCCGCTGGGGCTGCCGGCACCTCTTTCTTTGCCTCTTTGGCAGCCGGTGCCTTCCCGCCAGCTTTCTTAGGTACGGCCTTTTCCTCCTTCTTCCCGGCGCCTGCCTTCACAGGGACCTCAAGCGAGACCATTACCGTGCCGTCCTTATCCTTGAGCATTTTCAGCCTAAGCCTGCGCGGCGGCCTCTGCATCCCGTTCTGCCAGATGAGCTCATTGACATCCATCCCGATGACCACTTTCTCCTCTGCAGTTTTCATATGCCTGGCGGCAAACGCGCGCACAAGCTTAACTGCCTTCCTGGCGCGTTCCCTGTGCCTGCCAATTGAGTAAATCTTGCCAAGGTTTATGTTGTATATCCTTTCCACATCAAGCACCTCACATCTCCAACACTTTCTTCTTGCTCAGCTTAAGCTTCCTCGTCCTCCAGTGCCTCCTGCGCGGGTTGTCGCCTACATCACGCTTCGTCCTGACGCTCACGAAAACCGGCACACGCCTATTCTGCTTACACCTCTTCGCAAGGGCAACCTTCTTTTTCCTCCTAATGTCAACGCTTCCCATAATCATTTCCTCCTTATCTCAATGGTCGGCTCGCGGCGCTGTGTAATCCTCGCCAGTATGGCGAGCACCTCACGCTCGCTGAGCTTCCTGTTGAGCCTGCCACCCGCGGCAAGCTGGACTATCACCTCAACAACCTTGTCATAAACTTCCGGGCTGGAGAGCCTAACGTTCATCACCCTCTCATAAGCTGCACCCTCAAGGAACCTGTTTAGTATCTCCTTCTTGCGCTCCTCAAGGTATGCCGCCTTGAGCCGTTCCTGGAGCCTGCGCTTCTGAATGTCATCCAGCTCTTCGCCGCCCATCACCATTCACTCTTTAATCCCCTTTGCAGCAGAGTCAAGCAGCCTTGTGCCTTCGCTTGTGATAACCCTGCCCCCTTTTTAGCCATTCTTGGGCAGGCCTGCCTTCTCAAACTTCTGCCTCGCCTTTCTTATCGCCTAGCCGCCAGCGTCAACGTGGTGCGCCGAAGCTACCCTATGCCTTTTCCTGCCGCCGTAGTGCACACGAAGGCCGCCAACACTGACCTCCCCCTTTACGTAGGCCTGCCTGAGGATGGATGCACAGCGCACATACCAGAACCTCTTGTCCTCAGGGCCGAACTCAACGTGCGGCCCAGTCTTGCCATACCCAAGGAACTTGGGCGGCTTTATCTCCACGTTGCCCTCAAGCCGCTTTGCAACCTCGCTTATGAGCTTGTTTGGCTCAACGCCATAAACACCTGCCATTCATACACCTCTTTTCACATACCCATACCTTTTGCGGTGGCCGCACACGCACGTGTACTCAACGCACCGCCTGCCACTGTCAAGCCGTACCTTGACCGTATCGCCGATTATCCAGGGCATAAAGCACCGCTTGCAGTACCGCATGCCAGCCTCTTTTCCCATGCGGACCCTATACCTAAGCATTATCTTGCGCGCAAGTGCACAGCACTGCCGTGCAGCCTCATCATCGCCTTTGCGGTGCATATCCGCCGCGATACGCAGCAGGATGTGCACGCGCTCAGCGGCGATGCTGCCGCGGGCTTCGCGGCGCCTCGCGCTCAGGCGCTTTTTTGCCATCTGGATATTACCCTCAGTGGGCCAGGGGAGACTTCCCTTGGCAGCCCACGGGGAAGCCCCCGTAGTCCGCCACCGCCCAAGCCTCCCAAAAGAGGATGGGGGCAGACGGTGCACCCCTTACAATCTCGACGGCACGCAGCCGCCGGGTTCGCGGGGGCGCAGCTCCCTGCTTTGAACTCCCGACATCCGGCTCTCTTAAAGCCATGATGCTAGCCAGTGCACCTGACTGATATATCAGGCGTGGCCATATAAGACCGGCGCTCTGACCAGGCTGAGCTACTGGCCCGTCTTATTAAATTGCATAACCTTTATATAACTCTCAATGCCACGCCGTTGGCAAAAGTCTTGGTTTAGTTAGGTTTATATATTGGATGCAAGAGAAATACACTATGGCAATAGCTCATTCAGTTAAGGCAAGTGAAGCGCGTGAGGTGCGCAGTGGCACTTTCAGGAAAATGATGCTCACATCGCTTGCGCTTGCAGCAATCGCATTTCAAAGCGAGGTGCGGGCAAGCGACAGCTGTGCAGAGCTTGCGAGCAAGTCAAAAGTTGCTGCGGTGAGATGCGAGCAAGGGAACCAGGATGCGTGCCGTGAGCATTTCAGGCTTATTGCGGAGCGCGTTGAAAAGTGTGAGAGCAATGAGCAGGCACCAAAACCAAAGGTGCCCGCCGGAAAAACTAAACGTTAGATACCAATTTTTGCAATTTTTGGAAATCCGCCCTTAAAACCGGCCTCAACTGCTGGTTGTATATTGTGGCCGCCGGATGGTATACTGGGAATAGTGTGAAATGCCCAAAAAGCGAATCAACTTTGTATGGCTTCCCACGCGCCAGTGTTATCCCAGGGAATTCAATGCCGTATCTTGTGAATAGGTATTCCGCCGAATGCCTCCCAAGGCACACGATAATTTTTGGCTGGATGCATTCAATCTGCATATCCAAGTATGGCGAGCATATGGCCTTCTCTTCAGGCAAGGGATCCCTGTTGCCCGGCGGCCTGCACTTCACAATGTTGGTGATGAACACATTCTCCCGCCTAAGCCCAATTTCAGCAAGCATCTCATTCAACAGCTGGCCTGCCCGCCCAACAAACGGCCTGCCCTGCAAATCCTCATTCTCGCCCGGTGCCTCCCCAACAAGCATTATTTTGGCGTGCGGGCTGCCCTCCCCAGGCACGGCATTTGTCCTGCTCTTGCATAACTGGCACTTTTCGCACGCCTTCACCTGCGCCGAAATCTCTTCCAGCCCCATATTCACCCACCAGCCGTATTGCCTGCGCGTGTCCGCCCAACTTGCCAAGCCGGCGGCCGTGCTCTTGTATTGCCACCCTAAGCCTTAATGCCCTATGCTAGTGGCCGCAAGTGCACCCACAGCTGTCACACTCGCCGCCGCACGGGCCAAAGTCATCTTTGGTTGCATCTCTCTTGCCCACAACCCTGATTTTGAAGATGAGCACCTTGCCGGCAAGCGGGTGGTTAAAGTCCAGCATAACCTTGTCCGCAAGCAATTTCACTATCTTAACTGGGACTTGCTGGCCGCTTTCAAGCGTTGCAACAATCTCCATGCCCTCTTTCACGTTCGGCAGCCCCTCAAGCACCGAGCGCGGCAGCTCCATCACAAGCTCTTTCCTGTAAGGGCCATACGCATCTTCCGGCTCAATGCGTATCTCCTTTTGCTCGCCTTTCTCCATCCCAATAATGCCGCTCTCAAAGCCAGGGATAACCATACCCATCCCGCTTATGAATGTAAGGGGCTGTCCCTCCCGGGACTTGTCAAATATGGTGCCGTCCTCAAGCCTCCCCTCATAATCAACCGTGTATACCTGCTGCTTGCTCATAACAGGATTAAGGGAGGGCGCACTTATAAACCAATCTAGCCCCTGTTTGCCTGCAAGGTGCCCCAGAGGCCAAATGATACAATCTAAGTGCCTCAAAAGCGTAGTATCCATCTCAACTTTGAAAGTTTCCTCAGGAGCTAAAGATAGAGGCAAGTGCGCTGGCAAGGCCGCCCATTATCCGCTTTAGATTTGCTTGCTGGTGCAATGCAGCGGCACATAAATGCACCCATCCCCACCACTGATTGCAAATGCATTGCCACCCATTTCAAGATCGCCGACAATAGCACACATTATGCTGTCTATCTCATCGCGCGTATATACTCGCCGCGGCATTGCATAGCCTAACGCGCGTATCGCCCCGCAGATTGCGGCATAATCCCGCCGCGGAACACCCAATAAGTCATAGCACGCACCTGGATAAACTTCTATGCACCTGCACTTGAATTCCTCGGCCAGGAGTTTGGCAAGCCGGACCCCGCGGGCGGTGAGCATCCTCATAGGTCCTAGCGTTACCGGGAAAAACCTGATTTTCATCTCACGGAGCTTTATGTCACACTCCCTGAAGTGTGGCCCACTGCTGTCATAAATGCCTTTTCGCCCTTTCGGCAATGTTAGCGGTGCATCTATCGCTGCGAGCCTTGCCGTGTGTGATTTCACAAGCGCGATTATATCATCATCAGTGTGTGCAATGCCGGTTTGCACGATTTTCCTGTTCCTAATAACCGTAACACCCGTATCCCGCTTTTCACTGCCCGCCAAATCAATCCCAATAACGCTTGCCATTGCCGCACCATCACAAAAAGAGGATAGCGGGGAGTGGATTTGAACCACCGGCCTCCGGGTTTCCCAAGAGGGGCGCATTCGCCCCATCCCACCCCTTTGGCGTGTTCTGCAAAGCAAAACTCCCAGGGGTGCGGGGGTGGGTCCCCCCGCTATGAGCCCGGCGGGCACTCCAGGCTGCCCTACCCCGCTATGCACGCTTTTAAAAGATGAGAGTTTAAAAGCATTATATGAGAGGGCTTCTCTCATTTCTCCTTGTGATGCTGCTCGCGGAGACTTTGCTCACTGCGTACTCGCTTTACACGGCACAAGCGCGCTCGTCAGATTATGCTGTTGAGCAGTCCTTGCACTTGCAGGATTTCTATTTTAAGAAGATGCAGGCAAAGCGCGAGATGCAGAATATAGTCGCACAAGGGTGCACCACGAAAGACCCTTACAACTGCATTGAGGAAATTGCAGGCCGGCTTGCCAACTATGAGGCGGCTGTGGAGCCATTGTCCGGCAACTCGGTTGATATATGGTGTGGATACCTTTCAGTGCCGTCGCACGAGATGCTGCTGCTTACTTTGCAGTCCGGGGCCACTGCACCGAAGCCTCCAGGGATTTTTGATGCGCGCGACAAAATCAAGATAATGACGCCGCGCGGTGAGATTGAAGTGCACGCCTGCTCATCAGTGCTTGTGTATGATTATGATGAAAACCTCGTGTCAATAGGCCGGGGCCAGATGCCGGAAGGTATAAGCGGAGGGCAGGCTGTGATACCAGTGCTGGGCGTGTCAATTGCGGACCGCACTAACGGCATATATGATGTTGACTATGTGGGTGTTGTGTGATGGGCATAATTACTGTTGAGTCGCTGGTTTGTATCCTGCTCCTGTTCACGGCACTTTACGTTTTCTATGCTGCGCTTGATGAAATCTCAGGAAAATCAATCAGCAGCCTCAGGCAGTCAATATTGCACGACCGTGCCGGTGCCGCCCAGCTTGTGGTTTCACTGCACAGGTACTGTATTGCGCACGGCGTTTCAAACATCACAATCGCGTGCCCGCTCACAGACAGAATAACCTGCCAGGATGAGGCAGGCAATGCGCACTCAGCAACAGCGTACACACGCAAAGGTGGTGGCAATTAGAAACAAGGATTTATTTGCAATGAAAAATATCCAGAAGTTGTGTAGAGAAGCGGTTCAGCTAGGTGCGCGACGTTCATACGGCGCATCTGCTACCCTATGATGGGTGATTGGCATAAGCAGCATAATAAGCATTGACCTTGTGGTTGCGTTTGTGCTTGCCGTGCTAATATTTTACATTGCGGCACAAGTCATGGCCGCCGAGTCGCACTCGCTGTCCACCCAGTTAGATTCTCAGGCTGAATTGGCTGCATGCATAGCACGCAGTTATGAAGTTGTTTCAGCGCTTTCAGAAGGCAGGGATAATGAAGTTATGTTTTCAAAGATGCTTTTGCAAATGCCAAAAAATGCCTCGCTGCGCACATCCTCTGGATACCTTTATGGCGGCCCGCGGGAGGGGCCGTGCATTGCACGTGCAGTCTACGTAATTGACTTGGGGACACCGGCAATACTTGAGGTGTGCTGATGAAACACAAAAATAAAGTGCAAAATGCATGCCACCAAAGCGGCCGTATCCATACCCATAAGCCGGCCATTGTTTTAGCACACGCGCAAAAAAGCCCTTTTCTTATGCGGGGCTTTATAATTTCACTTGAGCCTGCACTATCTTTGCTTATGCTGTTGCTGCTCATAGCCCTTGCCACAAACTATTACATCCCAGAAGCGCGCAACTATTCGGAAGTCATAAGCAAGATGCACGAAGCTGACCTGTGGCTTGTTGAGGATTCGCTGGAATACTACAACGCCACACCGCAGGCCAGAGCTGAATATGAATGGGTAAAAAATGAGTTGGATTAGAACTCTTTTAAGACGTCCGGTTTAGCCTCCGGTGTTTTAGCCTTCTTTTTTTCTTTTTGCCGGGTTTCTTCCCTAAGACGTGATAGGTATTCCTTGTAAGCAGCCATAAAGAATGCCATCATTTGAGGATTTTCACGCAGTTCCCTAACATTTGCATCTGAAATTTTTCCCATTTTTATTCCATTGTAGAAGCTATCTGCAAATTCCTGGTTTGTTGAGGAAGTGCTTATGCCAAACATTTCGCACAGCTCTTTTAGGTTCGTGTTTGTTGATTTAATGATATCTGACACTGCCTTTTTGAACAAGGTGGGGTTTGTGATTTCGAGCCCAATTGCATCAAAATAGTTTGACTTGAAAAGCGCATTCCCATACATCTTGAAGGTGTTAAATACCAGCGTGCACAGCTCATCATTCTTGTTAAGCTTTTCTAAGACTTCTCCCTCGTTTTTGCTTTCTTTTTCAACAGTTTTTATGATTTGGATGGCACGTGCACGCTTCTCATAAACATCCGCCAATACAAGGTCAGTATAAGGTGAATCCTTGGGCAGGGTACTCTCTATGTTTTTAATCGCACGCACAAATACCTCATCAACGCCTGAGTAGTCAACCACAATCCCCTTCTCCCCACTGGAAGAGGTTTCCCTGACCTTGACGAACATCTCCATCTTGGGCTTTATTTTATCCGCATATTCAGCCAGCTCGCAATATTTTTTCGTATTATTATCCAAGTACCATTTCACTCCCTTATTAAAGCCAAGCTCAGCTTCATAATCGCGCACATTTATGCCCAGCGATTTGAGCTTGTTTGCGAATGCATCGTAAACACGGGCCGCACTGTTGCCGTCAAGCATCGCTTGGGTAATGCCCTCAAAGCTATTGCTATATTCCTTGCCTCCAATTGTGAGCTTCTTGTCATTCCTGAGCTTAACTTCATCTTCATAATTGAGGCTCAGCACAATGCCCTTGATTATTTTGAGCGTCTCAATGTTATATCTGCCCGCAACGTTGAGCATATCACTATACTTTTTTGATAGGATTTCATTTCCAGCAAACAGTGAGTATATCGAGGGCTGGAATGACACACCAATCTCTATGCGCTGTGCACGCTCAACTGGCACTGCAACTACCTTCTCCTCTGTCAGCTGGTTGCACACCATAAGGAATGCCTTGCGCGTTTCTTCCCCTAAATAGCCGTCCTCAAGAATCTGCAAAAGATAAGTGCCGTTGACAGTCACCTTGCCTTTAGCATCTACGCTTATCTGTATTTTTGCGATGATGTTGTCGTTCAAATCTTTCACTGTGATAAGCCCTTGCCTTCCTTTAGCCGTCTTGTTTTGCATATCTACGGTATACTTGTATTTGCCGATGCGCCCGCTAATGTAATCCTTATCATATAAATTGCCGTATTTCTTAGCAATAGCGTTTGCAAGCTCCTTGTCATTATCGCTTGGATTGACCCATACAGCTTTCTTTGCTTTTTTCAGGTACCCATTTATCTTGCGCTGGAACTCAAGCACCTTCTTCATTGTTGCTGGGCCGTAAATGCCATCTTCCTTGAGCGGTGAGCCAGTGAGCCTAAACTCAGGCGGGATGTTCGGGGCCATTAGCGCATTAAGCAATTGCTGTGCAGTCTTTATGTCGTCCTTGCTCGCATTCTTTCGTGAGGGCTTTTTCTTCCTGTCATCAGTAAGGCCACTCTTGCCGCCCTGGTACCCCTCCTCTCTCCACAATCGCCCACCATAGTCAAGGTCAAGGAAAAGATCTTTTAGTATGCCGTCCGCGATTTTCTTGAAGTACTCAATTTGCTGCTTGTTGAGCTCCCCCGGTTTTGTCTCCATCGGGATTATCTTGCGATCAGGATTTTTTTCAGTGGCCATATCCGCACCGAATAACCATTACCACTAATCCTTTAAATACTTTGCCTTGCGCCCATCGCGCGGGAAGCCACAATCGCGGGCCCGCTGGAATTTGTGGTTTGCTTAAATACTTTTTCACGTTGAAAATAGTGCCGGGCTTTATTTATGCCAAGGTAGCTCAGCCTGGTTAGAGCGCCAGACTCATACGAGGGCAAGGGGCTATGCCCCCACCCTTCGCAAACCTACTCCCCTTATGGGTGTGGGAGACGAATGTGTGAGTTCTGAGTTTGCCGTTCTGGCAAATGATGATTGAACAGGCGCACCAGAGCAATCTGGAGGTCGAGGGTTCAAAGCAGGGGATCTGCCGCCCCTGCAACCCCAGGCAATGCTTGGTGTGCGGGGGATCTGCCGCCCCGCATACGCCAAAGGTATGCTTGGAGTTGCAATGCGGTGGGTCCATGTTCATATATGAAAATCCCCCCCTTGGCATTTTCATTTATATTATTTTGAAAGGAATGTTCTATATGCCTCTTGAGCTTATTGATACAATAGTCGGCATATATTCAGCCAGGCCGCTGCACACGCTGATACACCTTGCAAACCTTATCATCTCACTTTTGATTGCGAAAACGCTGGTTGGTTATGCGCTTGAGATGAGAGGGCGCAGCCTCTCATATTCCCTGCGCTATCTTGCATACGCGTTTGTGGTGCTTGCGCTAATCTCCCTCACACAGCTTCTGTCTCCCTTGCCCTGGTTTGACTGGGAGCTAACCGAGGCTATCGCCTATCTTATATTCTTGCTGATGGCCCTGTATGCAGTCTGGCACATAGAGCAGACTGTGCAGGCGTATTCCAGCATCCACCAGAAGTGATTGCTTATAAGCTTTTCCAATTAAAGTATGAGGCGGTATGAAACAGGAAAAGATAGCGATAACTATAGATCCCCTTCTTTTGCGCGAGGTTGAAAAGACAATAGATGGCAACACAATAAAGAACCGCTCACAGGCGATTGAGCTCCTGTTGCGCAAGGCGCTGGGCGGGGACCTCACGACTGCGGTGATGCTTGCTGGCGGGCCGCACGGCGAGGCAAAAGCTATGCGGCTTTATGAAGGCAGGCCTGTTTTGCACAACCTAATCTCCTGGCTTTCATCTTATGGGATACACAGGTTTATAGTTGCGCTTGACAAGAAGGAGAAGTCAATACGCAATTACTTTGGGGACGGCTCCCGCTTTGGCGTAAAGATACTTTATCTTGTTGAATCCGAGCCAAGCGGCACGGCTGGCGCGATTAAGGGGTGCCAGCCGCTCATAGACTCAACGTTTGCTGTTGCAAACTGCGACTCAATATTTGGGCTTGATGTCCAGCAGATGTTCCTTTACCACAAGCGTTCCGGCAGGCTAGTCACTATGGCTGTGAAAGAGAGCATTGCAACTGCCAAGTATGGCACGGTGCATATGGAAGGGGACAATGTGAAATCGTTCCACGAAAAGAGCGCTTCAGCCCCAAGCAGGCTCATCAACACCGGGTTTTACATAATGGGCCCAGAAGTGTTCAGGCACATCCCGGACAGTGGCCTGCTTGAGCGCGACATATTCCCAAAGCTCGCACAGCAGGGCCTGCTCGGGGGCTACGTGTTCACATCCGAGTGGAAGGATCTGGAGGAAATGCAATGAAACTCTTGTTTTCGGCAGGCACACGCCCTGAGATTATTAAGATAGCGCCGGTGATTAAGGAGGCCGAGAAGCGCGGGCATGCGTGTGTGCTCGTGTGGAGCGGACAGCATTACAACCGTGAGCTCTTTATGGGGGTCTTTGAAGATTTAGGGATTAGGAAGCCCGATTATGAGCTTGACTCGCGCGGCACCCCCTGCGAAATAGGTGCGGGCATCCTTACGCGCCTTGAGGGAGTGATACGCCAGGAGAAGCCGGACATCGTGCTCGTGCACGGCGACACGTTCACTGCGTTTTTCTCGGCAATCTCAGCAGCGCTGTGCCAGGTGCCGGTAGGCCATATTGAGGCGGGCCTCCGCACGCACTCTTGGGAACCGTTTCCTGAGCAGATATGCACGCGCGGTGCGGATGCCGCTTCCTCGTTGTATTTTGCAGCAACTGAGCGCAACGTGCGCGACCTGCTTAATGAGGGCCATCCACGGGATCGCATATTTCTTACCGGAAATACAGTAGTTGATGCAGTTAGGATATACGGCGGGAAGAATAAGGGCATACGCGAGCAGCTGGGCATACCTAACGATAAAAAGCTCATATTCTTCTCTGCGCACCGGCGTGAGAATACCCTAAGCAGGGAAAGGATGGAAGGAATGTTTGAGGCGCTATTGGAGCTAAAGGATTATACTGTGTTTTGTGCGGTGCTCCCTGGCACGCAGGCGGCCGCTGAAAAGTATGGCTATCTTGACCGCCTAAAGAATGCCCCGCACATAATCTGGAAAAACCCTTCACTTGAGAAGTACACAGACGTCCTGTCGCTGGTCGGCCAGTCTGACTTGGTGCTAACTGACAGCGGCGGGTTGCAGGAGGAGACTGCAAGCATGGGTGTCCCCTGCCTCACTCTGAGGTATGTTACCGACCGGCCGGAAACGCTTGAGAGCGGCTCAAACTATTGCATTGGGTTCAAGAAGGGGGACATAATTAGGTGGGTGGACAAGGTAATGTCCGATGAGAAGCTTAGGAAACGGATGTCAACTGCAAAGAACCCATACGGCGATGGGCATTCCTCAGAATTGATTGTTGACATTATAGAGCGCTTCAACGGAAAAATGGCAAGATGGGAAACTAAGGTTCGCGAGGTGAAATGATATGAAGGCAATAATACTTTGTGGCGGGGAAGGAACCCGGCTACGGCCATACACATATACAATACCCAAGCCTATGCTTAGGCTGGGCAACAGGCCGATACTTGAGTTTGTCCTGCTCAACCTGAAACGGTATGGCGTGAAGGAATTTGTGTTCACGGTTGGCTACCTGAGCGAAAAAATACAGGAATATTTCGGTGACGGCTCGGAGTTTGGTGTCCACATTGACTATTTTATTGAGAAGGAGAAGCTCAACACGGCAGGCTCAGTTCTCCAGGCCAAAGAGCTGCTTGATGAGACGTTCTTTGTGGGGATGGGGGACCATATCACGGCTATTAATGTTGCCGAAATGCACAAATTCCACAAGTCGCACGGCTATCCCGCAACAATCGCACTTAAGCTGCAGGGCGTCCCGATGGAATATGGTGTTGTAGGGCTGAATGAGGACAACTCAATAAGCGAGTTTGCCGAAAAGCCCATACTTTCCAACCTCATAAATGCGGGCATATACATATTTGAGCCAGAGGTGTTTGAGTATATCAGGCCAAAAGAGGATTTCGCTAGGGACGTGTTCCCAAGGATGCTGCGCGACGGCAAGAAGATTGGCGGCTATAAATTCACGGAATACTGGGCAGACATCGGGAGAATACACGATTACGAGACAATGAACGCGATAATGAGCGTGGTTGAGCTGTCAATGGACCTTAGGGAGGGGCTTTAGTAGGATCCTCAAGGTAATATTTCGGCTTGCCAACGCACATATGCTCATTGTAGAATTTCCTTAGGCGGTCAATAAGCATCTTGTATTTTGCTTCGGATCTTGCATAGAGGTCTCCCTCAATCTCAACATTGTCCATTGCATTGCTGTCAAAGCTTATTATGGCTCCCTTCCCGGTAATCACGATCCTGCCGCCTAGCGTGCCAAACCGCATCTCACCAAGATTTTGCGGGAAACCCATAATCCGGAATATGGCTTCGCGTGCCGCCACACCTATGGGCAGCAGGCTCTCACCCTTCGTAACCACAAATTCGTCGCCAAGCGCATTCTGGAGCGCCGCAAGATAATCCTTGCCCTCAGGCAACCCTATTTCCAAAAAGCCGGTGAATATCGCAGTTTTCGCATTCCCATATACGCATATTTGGTTAGCCCCTGGGAACGGCAGTTTCCTGAAAGTTTCCATAGTTATTTGAGTGCGTGGAGGCAGCTCAATTATGTCGTCACGATAGGTTGCGGACTCAACATCAATGTACTTCTCAATATCAAGGTCCGGCTTGATAGATTTGAGCTGCTGCTTAAAGAACTCAACGATATCCCCACTGAACAGCCTTGTGACTATAAGGAGGCTGTGTTGGGCAATAATTTGTGCATTCCGTATTCGCTTCTCAGGAGGGACTTTATTTAGTGTTTCAAGGTTGTTGAGGTTGTCAAACAGCTTTATCAATATAGCATCCACATCCCCAGAATTGATTAAGTGCTCATAGTATATCCGGCTTCTTTCGTAATAATGTGCTGGTGTGTGCTGGCTCCTGAACATAAAGAAATAGGGGTTGTCAGCAAAGTACCATTTGCCATCTTTCAGCTTTGGCTTGGTTAGGTTCACAACCATACGTGTAACCTTCTCACCGAAGCGCGACCTGATTGATGAAGGCCATACGCCATCCCCCTCATTTATCGCGCTTTCCTCAATGATATCGTGCAGGAGTGCTGCGACTATCAGGTCAGTCTTGCACCCATATTCGTACGTATATCTTGCAACTGCGAGCGGATGCGATATGTATGGTGAGCCGTCATCCCTCTTGCAGAGTGAGTGGATATTGTTTGCAAATTTGAGTGCATTGGTAACCCTATTCTTATCCTTTTCATTTTTGAACAGTCTCCTGAAATCCTGTATCTCCCTGAAAACTGGGCAACCTCTTATTTCGCTTAGCTTTATTTCCATCTTTACCGCTACTATTAGCGGCACTGGTTATTTTTAAAGGTTGTGTTTGGCGCGGATTCCCCAAATATGGGGATATAAAGGTTATGCACCCTAACTCACCAGAGCCTCCGTAGCTCAGCGGTAGAGCGCTCGCCTCGTAAGGCATTCGTTTTCTCAACCAGAAAACAATGCCCCACCCATATATCCTTGCGGGTATCTGCTGTGGTTGGGTGAGCGAGAGGCCGTGGGTTCGAGCCCCTTTTCTTTTAGGAGAAGAAAAGGTCCTCGGGTTCAAGAGAAAACCCAATGGCTGCCCAAAAATCCCACCGGGGGCTTGTTTTATTTTATGCAATTCAGCTTTTGCTGTGAGAGCCGCCTTTTTTCAAAATTGATATTAGGTCTATGTTCTCCTGGATTAGCTCCGCCTGCCAGTTTGTAAGCCCTTCAAGCGTCCCAGTGCGCACGATGTCCTCAGCCTGCTCGCGTGAAAGGATGATATGGGGCTGCATGCCAAGCTTTTTTGCAAGGTCATTCCTGGCCGCAATGAGCTTCTCAAGGCGCTCATTGGTTTTCATCCTATGGCGCTTCTCCATCTTTGGGAGGGCAAGCCGTTCCTTGCGCCCCTCCATAACTTCCCTGTAAAATGCGGCGGCATACCTCCGCACGATTGGATGGACGCCGCGCATCTGCGCCCATTCGTGCTCACTTTTGGGCGGGTTCGCCGCAAGCTCAACAAGCTTTGATGTCCTTATTATGAAATAGGACGGCCGGTCAGCCTTCTGCGCCAGGTGTTCCCTCAGGTTGAACAGCCTCCTAAATACGGCAAGCTGCGTTTCACTGAGCTTGTTAAGGCCGTCTATGCTGAACATAGTGCCCTGCAGGTTGCCATAATCCCTTTTTTCTATAAGCGAAAACTCCTCCTCGGCCCACGCGAGCCGTCCTTTTTGCACGAGCTCATCACGCAATATATTGCGCAGCTGTATCAAGTACTGCGTGTCCTTTGAGGCATATTCGATTTGTTCTTGTGTGAGCGGGCGCTTAGTCCAGTCCGAGCGCTGGAACTTGCTCACCTTCTCAATATGGAAGTATTCCTTGAGAAGTGCGCCCAGCCCCAGCTCCTTTTTCCCAAGTAGCTTTGCAGCAATCTGTGTGTCAAATACATTGGCCGGCCTGCACTTGAACTGGTGTTTCAGTATCCTGTAATCAAAGCTCACGTCGTGGAATATCTTTTGCTTTGTCGGGTCTTCCAGCAGGCGTATAACCGGTGTAATATCCCTTAGCTTAATCACATCAACAACCCAGTGCTTGCTGGCTGTTGATATCTGCACTGTTGAGAGGTACACACCGTAGTGGTGGAGATTGTTCTCGCTTTCAGTGTCAACACCGAAATCTTTTTCGCGCGCCCATTCCTCGGCGGCGCGCCTCAGTTCCTCTTCTGTCTGCACGTAAATTACATTTCTCATTGCTCCCCATTAGCAGCATAAACTATATAATTAGTTTTCGGCAATATTGTCATATGCCACTTGCACAAAAGGAGAAGCTAACGCCCGAAGAGCGGCTCAAAATGCTTTATTCGCTTGAAGATAAGATGCTTGAAATGGCGCTCACCAATGAGGTTGCCCTGCGCAAGGATGTTGTTAACGTTGCGCTCTCAATTGCAAAATCCGTATATGGTGTATCGGATGTCCGTGCACTCCAGGGGACTTTGGGCGTAAAACAGGATGGAATATTTGGTCGGCAAACGTTGACTGCCTTATTCAAGAAATTGCACGAGGATAACAAGAACGATGAATTAGTGAGGCTGCGCAAGGCGGTTTATCCGCACTTAAGCGAAGTTGCACTTTCGGCGCCGCTGGGGCTGCTTGAAGCCTACGGTGTGGAGAGCGTGAAAGGACTACAGAGCAAATTGGGCAAGGACTATCTCGGAAAGGACTTAAAGAAAGACGGGATCCTGGGAAAGCGCACGCTGTACGCAATGCTCACAGAATATCCCCAAGCTAAAGGCAAGCTTAAAATCGTAAACTCATATTTGCTTGAGGAAAACATCACAGGCACACGTGAGGGTGAAAAGCCGCAATATATTATTTTGCATCACACAGACACGAAAACTCGTGAAGCAGCCATCCGCGCCATGAAAGAAAATAAGACGTCGGCGCATTACATAGTCGGCAGAGATGGCACTATTTATGCTGAAGTTCGCGAGGAATTAAAGGCCGAGCATGCTGCTGGCTGGAACCAGCGCTCAATAGGCATAGAGATTGTAAGCCCAGGAGATGGCACGTATACTCCTGAGCAATATGCTTCCCTGGAAAGACTGCTTCGTGATATCTGTGAACGCCATAACATTCCATACGATAACGAGCATATTATCGGCCATTTTGAGGTGAATGCCAAGAAATATGACCCTTATGGCCTTGATTGGAAAAAGCTTGGGTTGAACGAGCCTCCGGGAGTGAAAGGGCTGGTGGCACGTAAAATCAAGCCCAAAAAGCGTGCTTAATAGGCTATGCTGAATTTTGTGTATCTCCTTTCTTCATCAAGCTCTTTCTCCTCAATTACAAGTTTCTCAACATAGATCCCGTACTCGGTCTTTATGTCAATCCTTCTTATGAACTCCTCAAAATCGTCCTCGTCACCGCATTCGCACACAACCTCAACGGACCCGTTCCTCAGGTTCCTTGCCAGGCCAGTTATGTGCATCCCATCCGCTATGTCCTTAACAGTTGCCCTGTAAAAAACGCCCTGCACTCTCCCCGAAGCGACAAGCCTTGCACGCACAACCATATGCCTCTCACTCCAAATATGTTGTCTCCCACATTTTCCTTGCGAGCCTGCCGGTATGCGTATACTTTTCAATGCTTACTTTCTGCACCGCATCGTTGTGCTTGGCAAGAAACTCATTTATCCGGCGTATGGCTTCCTGTTTCATCTCGCCGCTGAGCATCCTGCCGCTCTCATACTCTTTCCTTATCCGTTCAAGCTCGGCGTCATCCGGCTCAAAAAACAGGCTCATCCACTGGAACGCCACGTCAACTTTGGTGTTCCCGCCAAGCCTGCGGTGCTCCTCAATTGTTGTGCGCCCGCCCGAGAATGCATACTTGTTTATCTTGTTCTTGACGGTTTTTTCATCGTCAGTGAGGAACACAGCGGTCTCCTCCTTGCTTGAGCTCATCTTGCCACAAACCCCTGCAAGCGGTGGCAGGAACTGCGAATGTATGGCGGCTGCTTTTTGGTAGCCCATCCCCTCGGCGATGTCGCGCTGTATCCGCCAGTAGTTGTCCTGGTCAATCGCTGCCGGGATGAGGCACCGCTTTTTCTCAAAGAAGGTGGGCACAATCTGGTATGCCGGGAACATCAGCATCCCTATGTTGGTCTCATTTGTGAAGCCAAACACTGCTTTTGCAGTTGAATATGTAATCTTGCGCGCAGTCTTCAGGAGCAACGGGTATACATTCCGAACATACTCGGAATTCCTGAAAATGAACGTTTTGTCGGGGTCAAACCCCAGCGCCGCAATATGCCTAATATTATCTTCTGAATAAGCATCAATTTCTTTCCAGGTGCGCTCGCGCTTGTACAGGAACTTCTCATCATCCGTAATCTGTATGTAGACGTTGGCGCCGAACGCCTGCTGCAGGTGCCTTGTGAACACCATCGGTATTATGTGGCCGATATGCATAGGCCCGCTCGGGCCCCTCCCCGTGTAAAGGAAGAACCCTTTCCCTTTGCTGCAGTCGTCAAGCACGAGGTCTAGGTCCCTGTGTGAGAAAAAGAACCCTCTGCGCAGCATATACGCCCCATCCTTTATTTTTGCA
Organism: Microcaldota archaeon; assembly: GCA_026419815.1. Taxonomy (GTDB): domain Archaea; phylum Micrarchaeota; class Micrarchaeia; order CAILAH01; family CAILAH01; genus DYJQ01. The sequence goes on from JAOAKR010000001.1 coordinate 26,588, forward strand.
AGCAGACGCGACCTCAATTTCTCATCTATGCGCGATGTGCCGAACTCCTTTATGAGGCGCTCATAGTCCACAGCCCCACTTACTTCCCACGGCGTGACCGTATATTCCCCCATATTCAGACCTCAAGTGTTGACTCAGGGTCAATCTCTATGCCTTTTGATGTGATGTGGAAGGGGTGCACACGGTTTGAATGCTTGGACCCGCGCATCTCCACAACTTCAAGCCCTCTCCTGCGCACACCTTTGCTTA
>JAOAKR010000021.1 GCA_026419815.1 Microcaldota archaeon
GCGCGAAGTATGTGTTGCTGCGCCATCATTCATTACGGCACTTGCGCGCACGTTATCACAAAAAGTGGCTGGCGTGCCCAGCTATGTGTTCTCTTTTGAGGTAACACACCACGGCCCTACAGGCAACTTCCCGATAGTGTTTGTTGAGATTGGCAGCTGTGCCGCTGACTGGGGCAACGAAGGTGCCGGCAGGGCTATTGCGGAGGCGGTGTGCAGCCTTGAGGCCGCACAGGACGGCGAGGTTGTGATGGGTGTGGGTGGGCCGCACTATGCGCCCAACTTTACCAAGCTGGCCGATAAATACCGTATTGGGCATATAATCCCTAAATATGCGGTAGATGGGCTTGAGTATGGAACGTTCGCAATGGGGATTGAGCGCTCAACTGATAAGGTTGAGAAAGTGCTTATAGACTGGAAAGGGCTTGATGGCCGGCAGCGCGAGAAGATTGCAAGATTTTGTGATGAGGTCGGGATTGAGCACATTAAATACAAATGACTTATCGTGCGAAAAGACACCGCGACCGACACATTAAATGCAAATGTTTTGAGTGGCGGGCTGTGCTTGCCCAACTCGCATTTCCTATTGGTGTTTCAATCCCAACTAGACGGAAGAAAAGCGGCTGGTTTGTGTTTGGATTGCGGCGGGCCATAAGTGGGTCTATGAGAACTCTATCCCAGCCAATCGCTTATCCTTTTCTGCTTGAGCATCACGTCGGCTTTAAGGTAATCCTTCATCGGGTTCTTGAGCAGGAGCGATGCATAGTCAAGCATATCCCTGAGCGAGGAGAACTTTGTGGGCCCGCACCTGAACGCGTTGCGCACATTCTCCCTAACTTGCCACACGCCTACGGGCACCACATACGTTGAGTCAACTTCGCGTATCACCATCACGCGCGCCTGCCTCCTCCTCTCAAACAAGTGTTCAGTAACTGCATAGCGTGACGCATAATATCCGCCAACCTGCAAGTCGGCGTACGCGCTCCTCCCCTCAAACGGCTCGTGCTCAACTGTAATGTAAGCACCATAAGAAGCAATGCTGCCGGCACTCCCTTCGTTCCACAATGAGCCCATGGCCCACGCCTCAAAATTCTCAAACTCCCACCTGCCGGGCATAAGCATTACCACGTAGCGGTTGTGCAGGTACTCGCTGAAATACAATTCGTATGCCCAAAGCTCAGGGCATTCGCGTATAGACTCCATATGTATCCTGGAAATCATGTCATCCATTGCGGTGATGCTCCAACGCGTGGGGACAAGCCGCTGCCGTTGCTGCTGGCCGAGCACGCCCGCACTGAGCACTTTTGTCAGGTAATAATTGTCGTACCCCCTATAGAGCAATTCCTTGACTGCTGAAACAGCTGAAATGCTTTCTTCGCGGAGTGAATCAATGCGTGAAGGAATCTTTGGGTTGCCGGCTATTGAGTACCTCTCAAGCTGGCCGAGCGGACCCATCGGCTGCACAAGCGGGGAAAACACAACTTCCTGCCGGGGCACATACTTGAACTTCAATTCAACATCCACAGGCGCAGTGGACAGCACTACTTCCTGCATATCCCGTATGTACTTGTCTTTCTGCGTGACCTCGCGCTTTGCAGCGCTCCTGAACAGCTGGGCGCGCGAGCTAATAATGGATTCAAGCGGCGTGCCAAACATTTTGCGTGGGTCATCCTCAACAGGCACATCGCTTGCCATCGCACCCACTGAGACTGTTGGATAGCCCGTGTGGCCAACGAATATGTTTGGGGGGGACGGGCCGAATAGTTCCGCCTTTGCCTTGACGAAAATGTTGTTTTGCACCTGCACACGCTGGAGTATCGGGCACTGGCCGAGCCCGCACAAATTCCTGGCCCCTTGGCACGAGACGCACATGCCCGCCGGTGGATGCATACGCTTATTTGGAGCCTGACATTTTTAAGCTGGTCGGAGGTGTGTTTCCGCGTGCATTGCTTATAATTATTGGCGGGGCAAAAGCTACTATGGACATCGGCGCTTTCATAAATGAGCATTACATCAGCCCCATAATTATGCACGAGGGGTATAACCCAGTGAACACGCTCACCTATGCAATAATAGCGGTAATATGCGCATTCCTGATATACAAGTGGCTCAAAAGGGAAGGGATTGCAGTTGACCGGCAATTTATGCTCCGTATCCTCCCGTTCATACTGCTTGGGTCAACATTGCGCGTGATAACAGACAGCATCCATAGCGGTGCAATGCAGGCGTATGATGGGCTCATGAAGCCTGTATATGGCATTGTGCTCGCAAGCCACATATACGATTATGGGTTCCTCACAGTAACACCAGGCATCTATGTGGTGGTAGGGCTGTTCACAATCGCACTCATATGGATTTCACACCGGCTGCGTAAGCCCGATTTGGCGCTAGCAGTTGCGTGGGTGCTGTTTGCGGTGCATTTCCTTATGCTTGTGCCACTTTTCGCGAACTTTGCGTACGCAGCGCTTATACTCGCAATCGCTGGTGCAATCGCTGGTGCGTATTATACGCTCAAGAGGAACAGCAACGTGCCGCTGCACTATCTCGTCGTGTTCTCACAGGCGCTTGACGGTGCGGCAACGTTTGTTACGCTGGACATATTCAACCGCGCAGTGGGGAATATGTATGTTGAGCAGCACGTATTCGCCAACTCGCTATATGCGCTTGTGGGTGGCACGATGCTGCCATTCCTCGTAATAAAGGCGCTCCTGCCCATCGCAATAATACATTTCCTTGAAAAGGAAAATGACAGCGATGAGCGGGGATACATTGCACTACTCGTGATAATATTCGGCCTCGCGCCGGGCGTGCGCGACCTGCTCAGGCTTCTTGCTGGAACTTAGGTGGCCATTATGCTCTACATCATAGGGACCGGCTTGTGGAGGGGTGACGACATCTCCGTTCGCGGGGCAGCGCTGTGCAGAAAATGTGCATACGTATACCTGGATGAGTATACGCGCGCGTTTGATCCTGCCGAGCTTGAAGCGCTGGAAGGCATCATAGGGAAAAAGATGGTGCGGCTGGGCAGGCACGAGCTTGAGGAAGGGCTTACGTTCCTAAACCAGGCGAAAGATAATGATGTGGCCCTGCTCGTGCCCGGCGACCCGCTCGTTGCAACAACTCACATAACAATACTTATGGAGGCGCGCAAGCGCGGGGTACGTGTTGAAGTGGTGCACGGCAGCACCATACACTCAGCAATTGTGGGCGAAGCTGGCCTGCACATATATAAGGTTGGCGGGGCGTGCACAATACCGATGCGCGAGAAATGCATCAGGCCATACAGCACATACGACAAGATCGCCGAAAACTGCGCACGCGGGCTGCACACAGTAGTGTTTTTGGACACATCCCCTGAAAAGCAGCTTGCGGTGAAAGAGGCGCTTGAGATTATGCAGGAGATTGAGCGTGAGCGCGGTAAAGGGATATTTGCGGATACGTCACGGATTGTGGTGGGATGCAGGATGGGCTCACAGGAACAAGAGCTCGCTTATGCGACCGTGGATACGCTCAAAGAAATGAGGCTGCCGCTGCCTTGCACCCTTATTGTGCCCGGCAAGCTGCATTTCAGTGAGGAAGAAGCGCTCGCCTTAATTTCAAAAGGGTAAGGTAAACTCGTTAAGACCAGGCATAGCATTGGATTTGCCCCTTGGGCCAACTTATTGGCAGAGCGGGAAGCGGGCAGTAGAGAAGTGTTGGATAACTAATTGCCACTATATGTTATCGGAGGCGGGGCAAGGGTTAAAAGGATTGCCGGAGAACTTGTGGCATGGCAGGCGGGGATACGGAATACACGCGCCTTATAACTGCAATCAGGAACAGCAACCTTAGCGTTGAGGACAAAGTTGAGGTTGTTGGCCTAATCGAGCGCGTATACACTGAATACTCAATTGCTGCAAGCGGTATTGCTGCACTTGTGGGCCTCACTGCCGATGAGGCGGCACGGAAAGCCATACTTGAAGTTATTGCACGCGCACGCGAGCGCGCAGCAGAGGATAAGCCAACACTTACACCCGCAGACAGGAAGCTGCTTACCCAATCGCTTTCATACTTAAAGCAGGAGAGTGCTGCCAAGATAATAAGCAGGATTGACAGTGGCGAGCCTGGGTTCCTTGAAATGCTGTACAAAAAGATAAGCGAGAAACCGAGCATAACGGAGGAAGCCAGCAAGCTCTCCAAATTCCTGGGCACCAAAGAGAAAACGCAAACTCTTTAGTGCCAAAATTAGCAATTGCCCGATGGCTCTTTCTTGCAGACAAATTATGCTGCTTGTGCAAGTGCAAGAAAGCAAACAAAGGGAGTATCTGACAAAAAATTGTGCAATTGCGAGAACGCAACAAGTAAGAAACGCAGACTAATCCTGCTGTTTGGCCGCAGGCTTGCGATATTGCAGCGGGCTCTTTGTACCGCAATCGGCAACGCATATCCCCTGCGATTTCAGGTTGTAGCAAGAGGGGACGTTATACCCTTTGGCGCGGATGTGGTCTATCTGGTACCGCGTGGTTTTCTCATCAAAATTGGGCGTGCCTGAAAATGCCTGCACAATACGGTCGGTGTCCCACCCGCGCTTTACAAGGAAAGTGGCGAGCGCCCACCTCGCAAGATGCCTAACCTTAACGCCAGACTGCATATCAGAAAGTATCTTCTCCATACAAGGCGCAATGTCCTGGCTCTGCCTGCCGAACCCCGGGGTTGCAAGCGATACCTCCGCCTGGATTTCAGAAACCGCGCCCTTAAGCATTGACTTCATATCCTCACTTATGAGCGATTCGCGTATCGGGAGCCCCTCTGAAATTTTGCGGCGTATAGCTTCCTTGAGCAGCACGGTTATCTCGTGCGGGGATACCTTTATGCGGCCGCCTGCAACGGGCCTGTTTGAGAGCACCATACCTGAAAACTGGGAGCCATACAGCAAGTAATCCCTAAGCGGGACGTAAAGGTCATCGCCAACGCTTATGCCAAGCTCGCTGAGTAGCATCCTCTCGTGGCCGTTGCGCCGGCACAGCTCAAGTGCGCGCGACGTCTCAGCCTCAATGAAGTTCTCTATACGGCGGCCTGCAAGGCTCACTAATAGCCTTGCAACTGCATAGGACTTGATGTCCTGCACCGCGTCATCACTTGAGAAATAGGCTGGGAGGGGGATGCGCCGGTGCTTGAGCGCGCTTATAACGCGCGATTTTGCAGCCGCAAGCGTGCGCTCATCAATCTCACCGCCGAGCTGTGCATCACGCACCGCCTTTTTGGACGAGTCAAGGAAAGGATAGTATGCGTGCTCGCGGCTGACCATAGGGCACCTTAAGGGTTTGGAATATTTAATAACTTTTGAGGGGAATACTTCATTATGAGGAAGCTACTAATATTTATGCTTTTTGCGGCACTCGCGTGGAGCTTTGACATTGGTGGGTATATCGCACCAAATGAAAGCATACAAAACGTCACGTTCATAGATATGGCCGGCCCTGACGGCGCATACGTGATGTACTATATGTCGGGCGAGCCGATGCTGATGGTCAAGGATGGGCAGGTAGTCACCGACAAAGAAATTGTGCGCGCAGTGCTTGAGCGCTATTACTTCACCAAGGATTTCCCAAAGAGGGCTGAGATTGAGGAAATCAGGAATGTTACGCTCGCGTTCAACGCGTCACGCGAGCATCTTTACAATGATGAGAAAATAAAGGAATTCTTCCCGCCCGAGGCGTACTGCAAGCAGATTACAGGCCTTAAGTTCAGGCCTTGCAACTATTCGCAGGATGAAGTCCACCCCTGCCTTATGACCTGCGCCTCAGTGCCGCTCTGCAAAAATAGCATTGAAGGGCTGGGCGACAGTATAGGCTTCCTCAACGGGATAATGGCGTTTGACAAGGATACCAGAAAGCTTGATTCTGACGTAAACGCTATCCTCACCATAACTAAGAAATTTGATGGGCTCTCTTATGATGATTACGGCCCAGACGATGCGCGCGACCTTGAGAGCCTGATAGGCAGTATGGGCCGCATTGAGGGCACTGTAAAGGACATTTATGCAAACTTCCTGTTCAAGGACTTGCTCAAGTCAGAAGGGCTGCAAAGCTACTGCTCACCGCTCAACTATTCAATGGCAGATGCCAAGACGCTTGCCACGCTTTCTGCAAAATATGGTGCGCGCACAAGCAAGCTCCTAAATATTGAGCGGGAAGTGGATGCCCTTCTAAACGAGACTGCACGGCGTGAAGGGCTTCACGCAATGCTGGACAAGCAGAGCAAGTTTGGCGCTAAGTATGCCGAGCTTGAGGCAAGGTATAACACGATGTACACCAAGTACGTCAAGGCAAGCACTATAATAGATGATGCCGCGCTTGCTGAGAATATGCAGCTGCTCAGGCAGAAAAAGGAGGCTGCCCGCGACGACATTTACAGCGGTGATTTTGAGAAGTCTGACCTGACAATTAAGCAGTTCCATATCCTTGCGGACAACTTTGAAGATGAGCTTGACGGATACTTTAACAAGACAACGCGGTTGCAGGAAGCTATTGCGCTTGCTGAGAAAAAGATAATAGTTGCGGAGTGGGACCTGGGTGTTGGCGACCTGCTGGATGCACAGCACCTCAACGACATAAAGGTGCGCAAGGCGGACCTTGACAAGAGGATTGCCGAGAAATTCAAGAGCGCCGAGGAAGTTGATGAGATGTCCGTGAAATATGAGGCGCTCGTGGATGAGATAGACCAAATAATCGCGTCACGTGGCGAGCGCTCGCTTGACAATGTGCTCAGCGAGGCGGTAGTCTTGACAAATGCCTACTCCGATACGCTCGCATCCGCATATGCATCTGTGAGCGGTGCGGATGCCGAGGGCAGGAGGCAGGTGCGCGAGTATGTGCTCCCCCTAACCCTTCTCTCAGCGGACCTCTTGCTTATAGGGGGGTTCATCGCAGGGTTCGTTTATTTAGTGGCATACGGCAAGATACGCCTGCACAAGATTGCCGCACTGTTATGGTCGTTCCTGTTCATTGCGTTTTTCACGGCGATATCTGCAGGCTCAATTGCAACATACCTGATGATAAGTGAAAAGGCAAACAAGGCTGGGTTTGACATATTTTATGCTGAGCTGCTTAAGGCAGATAAGGTAGCGGTTGTGCTTGACACACGCGGGGGCGCGGTCCCAGACAGCTGTGCGCTGGAGATTGAGCGCGTGCTTAAAGAGGAGATGAACAAGAGTGTCAGCCTCATAAAGTACAGGAATGACGGGTGCCAGGTGCTGCGCGGGCCTGCAAGCGAGCTGGGCGGCACCATATCAACCGATTCGTGCGACGTGCTTATTGAGGGCCAGCCTTCAATAATAACTGCCCACAGTGAGCAGGACTACACCGGCTTCTCAATGAAATACTCCGTTGCCGCACTTGTTACGGGCAGTGATGATTACATAAAGCAGTGCAAGCTTGCGGTGATACTATCCGAGGAGGTGTGAGAGTGCCTAAGCAGGAAAGGAGTAAGAAAACGACGCAGGGTGCCAAAGGCAATGAAGATGGCCGTGAATGGCGCGGGCTTGCACTCAACGCAGCCATAATTGCAGCAGTACTTGTAATACTTGCGGTGGCACTCGGGATGCTCACACTGGGCGGCGGCGACATTGAGCTCAGCGCACAAAGCATAAGCAATGCGGACGGCTACGCAAAACTGGCAAATGCTGAAACAATCGCGATAGTTATGGATGTGAGGGGCGTCTCCACTGGGACTGCAAGGCAAGTGTACCAGTGCGGGGTTGGATATGCAACGAGCCTTGGCCTGTTGGGAAAGAACATCTCAAATTTTGCAATTGAGAAAGATGTATGCATCAAGGGCGACCTGAGCAACACAACACTGTGTGAGTGCAATTCCCTCATAAAAGGCGCTGATTATATCATTTTGGTTAAGGGGACTAACGGCACACCGGCTGCGCAGTTTTACGAGGACCACTTCCTCGTTGAAGTGGGGGAGAAAAGCGATGCCTCGTTATGCAAGATATCCGCAAAACAAAACTAATTTTCCAATTTGGTCCTCGCAGGCCTTTCGGCCCGGTTCGTATATGCCCGCCTATCTATGGACAGGGGGCTTATTAGTACCGTAATATTGCACCTATTCCCAGGAACCCACGCAGGAATTGCGCGCCCTCGTGCGTGTCCGCTGAGATGAACTCAATAGTTGCGCCCGTTGACTCGGCAAGGTTCTCAAGCTCCTCAATAACATCACTCTTCTCAGTTACGGCTCCAACACCGCCACACGGGCAGGGCACCTTATCAGGCACATCGTCGCCCACTATAAGCTTCTCGCCCTGCTTGCCGCATTTTGCGCACGAATATTTCACCTTGGTTATCTTGATTTCCTCGGAGATGAGCAGTGTGCCCACACGGCCCTCTTGCATTGCGGCGTACACCTCGTTCACACCATAAGTTGCCAGCGTGCCCTTTGACACCTTCTCAAGGAATTGGCTTACTATTTTGCGCTCACGTGCCGCCTCGTGCTCCTGTATGATCTCATCTACCTTGCCAACCATCTCTTGTATACCATAGTCATCCGCATAGCCGGTGTCAACCTTTCCAAGCACTTTTATCTGGTAGTTGAAGTACCCGCCCTCAAGGAAATATTCCTTTATTGGGCCAGGCCCGCCTACAATCACGCCTTTCAGGTTTGGCACGCCAAGAAACACCTGGTCCATCGCCTCGCCGACCTTCTTGTAATAATCTTCCTTGCCGTGCTCCACGAGACGCTGGTAGCGCATAGCGCTCTGCCCGCCTTTTGTGGTCTTTGATGCGGCCTGCGACTCTATCCTTCGCAGGATGCGGTAGTTCTTGCCCTCAAGCAGTGCAATTGTTGCATCGCTGCCGTCAATAGCAAGCAGGCCGTAAACTTCCTTCGGCTTCGTGAATACGAGCAGCGGCTCAAGGTAAAACACCGAATCGCACCTGTAAAGCTGGACGTTGATTGGGTCTGGCGGGATTATGTAATATGTCTTTATGTCGCTCTCGCCAGGGTTTTTTGAGACGTTGCCCACGAATATCGCAATGCCGGTGGGCGGAGGCTCATTGAAATGCTTGAGGAAATTCAGGATACGCTCAAGCGCACCCAGCACATTGTTCCTCGTCTGCTTGGACTTGATGTTGCTTGCCTGGCTGTACTCGGCACGCAGTTTCGCCGAGATGTCGCCTATCGGGTATTTGGGCGGGATGTAAACGCTTATGAGCTCGGTGCCCGAGCCCCTAATCTTTGATAGCTCTGCAATGTGGCGCTTTATCTCACGCCTGCTCTTCTCAAGTGCCGCATCCTCCTTGCCGCCCATTCAACAACACCAATTCAAGCTTCAGCACGCCAGCACTGCGCGCCACGCATCCGCAGTGCACCTCGCCTCGCTATAGCCCTTTTGATATCTTGTACATCAGGATATCGCGCCGGCACTGCTCAACCATTGAGCGCGCAACATCAAGCTTCCTCCTGAACCCAGGCAGTATTGAGTTTGATATGCGGACAGGAAGGAGAAGCTCGTATATGCCCTCCATAAGGCTGAACATCCGCACAGCAGTTGCATAGTCATCCTTGCGCATATGCTCAATTATTTCTCGCCTGAGCTCACCGAGCACATCGGCAAGCCCCAGCAGGTAATGCGCATCACCGACGCCGAGCGATTTCCTGGCCGGCAACTCGCCGCCGCGCATAACCGCAAGCAGTATCTCTGCCTCCGCATACTCCTGCAGCGCAACATCAGCGCCAGCAACTTCCGCGGCAAGCCCCTGTTGGCTGGCATCTTCCGCGTTTCCGAAGGCAGGCTCGGCCTCGGCAACAGGGCACTGCACACGCACTATCCCCTGCAAGCTGGTGCGCACCCCTGAAAGTATGCGCTCGGCATCGTCAAGCCTGCCCGCGTGCATCAGCTGCATCGCCTTGCCGCACTCTGCAATTATGCGGTCCGACCGCTCGCGCTGCTCGCGGTATGCACGCTCCTGCCGCTCAAGTGCAGCTACCGCCGAGGATATCTCGCGCCCAAGCACATTTCCCGTTGTAGTGTCAGCGCTCTTATGCATATAGACGTGATTAGGCACGCAAAGGTTTAAATTAAAATATACTGATATGGGTATATGAACGCGCGTCTCGTGCTCGCCATTATGCTTATTGCAAGCGCAATTGTATTCCCTGCCTGCGAATATGTGCCAAAGATGAATGTCTCAGATTATTCGCTCAGCTCGCTGTTCCCAAACCCGGGCGACACGCTTACGGCCGTGCTTTACATTGAGAGCGGGGAGGCATACTCCGGCGATATTGAGGCAGTGCTTGAAAGGGGCGGGTTTGAGTTCCCGCTATACAAGGGGCAGCATTACATCATCCCCGGAGGGAACGAGGTGCGGTTATCGGGCCGCATCAACAGGATGCTTGGGCCCGGCGTGTACACACTTAAGATCCGTGCGGAAGGGCTTGAATTCACACAGGATATTATCGTTGGCGGGGAAAACGTTGAAAGCGCCGTGCTGCCCTATATCGCTGAGGATCAAAAAAAGATTGCTATAACATTGCCGTCAAACGATGAGGTTGCATTCACGGTAACTGTGGCGGATGCCGCAGCCAAGCAAGAGCGGTATATGCGCACCATCAAGCCGAAAGACGGGGCAGCCGTGCTTGAAGTGCCGGTGTGCAGCAATTGCAGGATTGATATCACGAGCGCGTACGGCGGCGGGCTCCGTGTAATCCGCAAGTATGGCGCATACGCCGACCCATATTTGCGCATTGTTGGGCTGGAGCACGATAAGATTGCGCTTGAAGGGTGTGCGCCAACACAATACGCAATATACGTGGACGGCAAGAAGTACGGTGAGGCGCAGGGCATATCGCGGATTGAGAAAGAGCTTGCAACTGGGTATGAGGATGTGCGTGTCACGATGAGGGGCCAAAACTGGGAGCTTGAGCGCACAATATCCCTCGCGGGGTTTGCATACCCGATAACAGAGGAGGTGCGTGTAACAC
>JAOAKR010000022.1:0-261 GCA_026419815.1 Microcaldota archaeon
GTTCACGACCTCCGCTCCGAGTCCGGCCGTCTGGAACAGCGTGATTACGATAATCGCATCAACGTCCGGCTCATTTATCGCGTGCTGCAAGGCAGTCCTGTAGCGCAGGCTGTCAGCATCGCCTGTCAGGTCAAGTGGGTTGCCGACCACGACGTGTTTCGGGAAAATCCGCCTCAGCCGCGCGATGGTGCCCTTTGTGAGCGCCGCAAGGCGCAGCCCGCAGCGCTCAATCGCATCAACTGTGAGCACGCCATCGCCCCC
>JAOAKR010000022.1:271-10797 GCA_026419815.1 Microcaldota archaeon
CTTATATGTTGTATGAATCCTCTTTTTTCATAGTCGCACATCACCACAGAAGTTTTTTCACCATGGAAGATAAAAAAGGAAGCTTCCTGCACTCCTTTCATTCTTTTCTTTAGGTCCGAACTAAGCATGAAGAAATCCTCAAGGTTGTCGGCCTCAACCGCACCCGCCTGCCTCAGCATGGCACTGAATACCTCGTAATTGCCCGCAAGCGAGCCGGTGTGCGATTTTGTTGCGACTGCGGCAAGCGACCCTCTGCCTGCCTTGAGCACCACCACCGGCTTTATTGGGGTGGTCTTGCGCAGCTCTTCGTAAAACTTGCGCCCGTCAGCCACGCCTTCAATGTACATTACAATGACTTTGGTCTCTGGGTCATCCCTCAAGTACCTTAGCAGGTCGCTCTCGTCAAGCACTGCTGCGTTGCCGTATGATATGAACTTTGATATCCCTATGTTTGACTCGCCTATGAGGTCAAGCACTGTTGAGCCGACCGCCCCGCTCTGTGTTATGAAGCTTATGCTTCCCAGCTGCGGCCTGTTGAGCTTGTAAGTTGGCAGGAATATGCTGTCAATGTGCCTGTTGGCATTGACTATGCCGAGGCAGTTCGGGCCGATGACCGCAATGCCGTAATGGTTGGCTATGCGTGCCAGCTCCTGCTCAAGCGCCAGCTCACCGACCTCCTTGAACCCGCCGCTCACTATGACCGCGCCGCGTATGCCCTTCTTTCCGCACTCTTCAAGCACAGCGTTGACATATTTTGCGGGCACGGCAATTATTGCGCAGTCAACCTTATGCCGTATTTCACCAACGCTTTTGTAGCATTTCACCCCAAGTATTTCATCTGCGTGCGGGTTTACTGCGCACAGCTTCCCGGCATACCCGTTTATCAGGAGGTTCTTGAGTATGGCGTGCCCGACTTTTGACGGGTCGCGCGATGCACCCACCACAGCTATGCTTTCTGGTGCAAGCACGGCCCCAATGTTCTGTTGCGGGGTCATTTTCCGCTTTGGCATAACATCACCTTATCACGCGCACGTCAACGGCGCAATACGAGCCGGGGTAAAGTATCACGGGGTTGAGGTCAACCTCCCGTATGCCTGGGTCCCTGTGCATCGCGGTGCACACTTTCTTCATTATGCCTGCGACCATCTCCTTGCTTATTGGCTGGGACCCGCGGAAGCCGGCAAGCAGCTTCCCCGCACGCGTCTCATCTATCATCTCAACTGCATCCTCGGTTGAGAGCGGGCACAGCCGCACTGAAAAGTCCTTGTAAAGCTCAACGTACACCCCGCCCATCCCGAACAGCACCACATCCCCGAACTGCGGGTCGCGCTTGCCCCCGATGATCACTTCAAGACCTTTTGGCACCTGCTCCTGGATAATGAACCCCTCTGGCCGGATCCCAAGCGAAATAAGCCGGTTGCGCATCCTGCGCATCTCAAGCTCAACGCTTGCCTTCTCAACGCCGGCCTTGATTGCTCCGAGGTCAGTCTTGTGCACTATTTTTTCCCCATATGCCTTTATGACATACCTTTTGGCAGGGAACAGCGCCGGCCTCTCATTGCCCCTTACAACTGCATATGCAGGCATCCTAAGCCCAAGTGCCGAAAACATCTTCATTTCGCTGTCTGGATCCATCATATCACTTCATAAACTGCGCGGCCAGCATTATGCCGATGATTGCCGCGCCAACCAGCAGCACGATATACCAGTAATTCGTGAAATAGTATGTGGATTTGGCAATGAGGCGCTCGTGGCCCGGGATTGCTGCCCTCTCCCCTGAGGAGATTTCCTGGGATGCAAGCTCCTGTGCAACAGTATTGCGGACCTCTGCAGGCGCCGCGACAACTTGCACCGTTGGGGACTTAAGCCCAGCCATTGCAGCGTGCTGGCGCACCTCGGCGCCCTCCTGCTCAAATCCTTGTGCAGTGAGCATAAGCTCAACCGCCGCATTTTTAAGCCGGTAATCAACAAGCCCCTTCTTATTGAGCCTATAAATGCTCCTTGCAATGTCCGCTGCCGACACGTTTAGCATGCTCTCAATCTGCTTGGGGTCGCGCAGCCCGCCCTTTATGTTGCCCAGAACCGCAAGGTCAACGCGGGTGAGCGGCTCTTCAGCCAGCAGGTCAAGGTCGCGCAGGAGTGCGCGCCCCTTCTCAGTCACAATGACCGGGCTGTTGCCTATTGCGGAGTGTATGTCAACGTACCCCTTAATCTTCAGCGCACCGAGCAGGTTTGCAGCCTCAAAAAACGTGCTGCTTATCTTTGGGCCGAACCCCTCAACGGTAGTCTCAACATCAATGCGCTTGAGCAGCGCAACATCCATAAAATCAAATTCGCTCACGCAGGTAATTCTCGTTTAAGGTTAAAAAGCTTTTTACGGCAGAAGTTAGCCATGCCCATTATTCGGCAGCCCATCGTTGTGGTGATGGGCCACGTTGACCACGGCAAGACGATGCTTCTTGACTCAATACGCAGCACCAGCGTACACAAGCGCGAGAAGGGTGCGATTACACAGCACATAGGTGCAAGCGAGGTGCCTGCTGCTGTCCTGAAGGAGATAGGCGGCAGCATAATGGAGAAGATGAAGGTTGAGCTCCGCATCCCAGGCCTACTGTTCATTGACACGCCCGGGCACGAGGCGTTCACGAACCTGCGCAAGCGCGGGGGCAGCATTGCGGACATTGCGGTGCTGGTTGTTGACTGTGCGCAGGGGTTCCAGCCCCAGACGCTTGAGGCGATAAGCATCCTCCGCGAGTATAAGACTCCCTTTATAGTTGCAATGAACAAGATTGACCTGGTTGACGGCTGGAAGCCGCAGAAAACCAAGTCAATACTTGAGTCGCTTGCTGCACAGCCGCAGCAGGCAAGGGAGAACCTTGAGGCAAAGACCTATGAGCTGGTCGGCAAGCTGGCGGAGAGCGGGTTCAACGCCGACAGGTTTGACCGCGTCAAGGACTATACAAAGGAGGTTGCAATAGTTCCTGTGAGCGCAAAGACTTGCGAGGGGCTTTCAGAGCTCCTGATAATGCTGGCCGGGCTCGTGCAGAAGTTCCTTGAGGGGAATTTGCACATAGACCCATCCGCGCCGGGCCGGGCGAGCATACTTGAGGTCAAGGAGGAGCCGGGGCTCGGCAAGACGCTTGACTCAATACTTTACGATGGGACGCTCAAGGTCGGCGACCAAATAGCTTTTGCAACTATGGGCGGCCCCAAGATTACCAAGGTGCGCGCGGTGCTCCGGCCCAAGCCGCTTGACGAGATGCGCGACCCGCGCGACAAGTTCACAAGCTCATCGTTTGTGAGTGCGGCGGCAGGGATAAAGGTATCCGGCCCGGAGCTTGACGATGCAATACCGGGCTCTGCGCTGCTTGTGGTGTCTGGTGAGGGCGATCCCGCGATAGAAGAGCTCAGCAGGGAAGTATCTTCAATCCTTTCATTCACACAGGGCGACGGTGTCATAGTCAAGGCGGACACGCTGGGCGCGCTTGAGGCGGCAATCCGCCTGCTCACAACAGCCGGTATTCGGGTAGGCAAGGTCGGCATAGGTGCGGTGTCCCGCAAGGATGTTGTTGACTGCACTGCGGTGCGCGAGCACGAGAAGAACAACGCGATAATTCTTGCATTCAACGTCAAGGTTCCGCGCGACGTTGAGGCGTACGCGAAGGAATGCAAGATACCGATATTCAGCGAGGGCGTGATATACCTGCTCATAGAGAAGTTTTTTGAGTGGCGGAAAGAGATGGAGGAGCAGGACAAGCGCGACGTGTTCAACAAGCTGCAGCCAATATGCAGGGTGCGCGTGCTGCCGGGCTGCTGCTTCAGGGTGAGCAAGCCCGCAATATGCGGGGTGAAGGTTGAGGTTGGCAGGCTGCGCCCCGGTGCCACGCTCATAGATGAGTCCGGCCGCCAGGTCGGCACGGTCAGGTCAATCCAGTCCGCGAAGGTATCAGTTACTGAGGCGAAGGAGGGTGACGAAGTCGCCCTCTCAGTAGACGATGCGGTGTATGGGCGTGACATATGTGAGGGCAAGGCGCTCCTCACGTATGTGCCCAAGCAGGATGCGGACCTTTACACAGAGAAATACTCAAGCCATCTCTCGGAGGAGGAG
Organism: Microcaldota archaeon; assembly: GCA_026419815.1. Classification (GTDB taxonomy): domain Archaea; phylum Micrarchaeota; class Micrarchaeia; order CAILAH01; family CAILAH01; genus DYJQ01. The sequence goes on from JAOAKR010000022.1 coordinate 4,380, forward strand.
CTCGCCCTGCTTTCCCACATCCTCCGGATAACTAGGCAGCGGCTGGTGTGACGGTGATATGATGTTGGCTGCAATTTTGCTGGTTGCGCTCTTAATGCTAACGTGCCCGCAGCAGGCGCTCGGCCTCTCGCTTTTGGGCGAATATGAGACTGATATGGGGCCGCTTGTAGGCGTGTTTGCCGATGATGAAGGCATATACCTTGCCGGTGAGCGCGAAAACACCGTCGCCCGCTATTCCATTGACAGCGAGGGGCACTTCAAGAAGAATGGGACTTTTGGCGGCGGAGATGCAGAAGGCTCAATGGGGATCCCAGTTGACTTTTGGGCTGCGGGCGGCTACCTTTACGTTCTCGACGATAACGGCTACCCGCACATATTCAACACGACCACGCGCAAGCTGGTTTACAGGGCAACGTCCGGCTCAATAGTGCCTGAGGAAGGCAGCGCAATTGCTGCGCTTGGCGGCAAGATTCTGGTTGCTGACCGGAAGAAGGGGAGCGTAGTTGTCGCGGGCGAATATGAGGCTGGCAAGTATGCCGTGGAGAGCTCAATTAGCCCCTCATTTATGGGGCCGCTTGTGCCCGCGCTCGCTTCCACGGAGGACATTTATGTGCACAACGGCACTGTGTATATTGCTGACACTGGGAACCAGCGCGTCCAGGTTTACAATTCCAGCATAAATTACACTGGGTTTTACGGTGGTGAAAATGCTCCGGCAGGGTACAGGATAGGCTACCCGTACAGGATTGCAGCGGACGGCAGGCACTTGTATTCCGTGCCTTACGGCGGCAACTCAATAATTGCAGTATCAAAATCTGATGGTAAGGTCACAGCGGAGTTTGGGGACCCTGCATACTCATTCAGGGACATCCGCGGGATATGTGAGCACAAGGGCAAGCTTTATGTGGCGCTTGGCTCAGCCGAGAAATTGCTCATATTCAGCATACGCCCTTACGAGAACCTCACGTATGGGGAGGCGTATGCCGCGTATTCCGCATATGCTGCAAGTGTTGAGCGCTACTGCGAGGTTGACGGGCTGTCAAAGGACCTTTCGCTTGGGTCCCACACATCGTGCAGCAGGTGGCGCGCGCGGCTGGCGGAAGCCAAGCTGCTGCTTGACGGGGGCGATTATGACGGGGCGTATGAGGAGGCTGCGGGCGACAGCGAATCGCTGGCGGGCGACCTCTCATCACTTGAGTTGGAAGCGCGCGAAAAGCTGGCTAGCAGGCACACAGAGCTTTCATTGGAGGCCGCCTCGCTCGCGCGTGCTGCCGCCACGGCATACAAGAGGGACCTTGATGACATAGCATCGCTGCTGGCGCGTGCAAACTCAAGCATCCTTGCCGGCAATTACACGCATTCAAATGTCCTGCTCAAGGAGGCAGCGGTGCGCATACGCTCGCTCTCACGGGCATTGGGCGAGTCACAGGCATCAGATGCTGAGCTCTTGGCAAACTATTCTGCCCGCATTGACGCGGCTGCGGCGGCGCACAGTGGGATGCGTGCATTTGCTGAGTCTTGCGGGATGCACAATGAGTCTTCGCAAATATCAGGGATGATTGCCGATGCGCGCAGTGCTGTTGAAGCGGGTGACGTGGGCCTGGCCCGCGATAGGGTGTCTGCGCTTGAGGCTGCGATGGGTGCGTTCAGCGGGAACTATTCGGAACGCAGCGATGCAGTATCTTCCGCAAACAGGACGATTTTGCGGGCGCGTGAGGTAATCGCGGCATCACGCGCCAGCATGCAGCCGTTCATTGAGCCGAATTATACGGAGATTGAATGGATGCTTGGCAATGCGTCCAGCAGGCTCTGTTCCGACCCACAGGAGGCAAAATCAGTTGCAGAGGAAGCCCTTAAGCAGGCTGAGGCTAAGAGCCGCTCTTATGAGGATACAATGCTGCTGTTCCAGTTCATTGCGGGCGCACTTCTATTCATAATAATCTTGATTGTGCTGCTCGGCACCGGTGTGCGCAACATCCTGAAAATACTTGAGGGTATGGGGAAGGGAAAGGAAAAGCAATAGGTTGGCGCCAAACGCCCACATCCCATTATTCCGGCAGGCTTACAGAAACGATGGCCGGCTCTCTTGCACGCACGACCACCACAAGGCTTTTCCCATCTGCGTTCGTGAACGTAACCTGCCAGTTATCACCGGCCTTCTCGGCTTTTGCGCGTATGCCCGTGCCGTCACCGATGAACTGGCTGGCTTCCTGCGATCCGGAAAGCGTGTGTGCAGCGACTATCGCCTCCTCCTCGCCGGTTATTATGCAGTTGCCCTCGCACTTGTACGTGCAGTCCCTTATTATGTAGCTTGTGACGCCGGTCTCATAGCCGTAGTCAGGGTACTTGTACTTCAGCCGCATCCTGACTGGGCACACGGACGTGTAGTTGAACGTCACACGGACGCTTGTTATGTTGGTGCCGCCGACCTCCTCGTGCCCCTCAATCTCAATTATGTCCGCAGCCGGGTATTTCGCCCGTGCATCCTTTATGATTGCCTGCTCAAACCCGAGCTGGTCAACCTGCTCGGGCTTACCTATGCACCCTGCAAACAGTGCAGCAAGCACCGCACAAACAGCCAAGAGCATTGCAACCCTATTCATTTTTGTTCCCCCTCCCCTCAAGCGTTATCTGCGCGAGCAGCGCAGTGACTTGGATGCGCTCATCCGCACCCTCTGAAAGCCTGAAATTATACTCGCCAATCCGGTCAACAAGCCTGACCTTTGCCATATCCGGGAGTGCCATACGCACAATCTCGGAATACATCTGGTCCAGAACGTCCTGCCCGCTCATCCCATAGCCGACCATAACTTTCTCAAGCATCTTGCGGGCCTCAGAGAACTCCCCACCATATGCCTTTTGTATTATATCTGCAATCTCTTTGGGCTTGGCCTTTGCCGCAAGCGAGTACACCTGCTTGTCAGTGATTTTCTTGGAATGCAGTGATGCGCTCTGCAGGAGGTTGACAGTCCGCCTCATATCACCCTCGCATACCTCAACCAGCGCATCCACTGCCTCCTTTGTGAGCGTGACGCCCTCTTCTTTTGCGATGTGCTCCACCATCTTGTGGATGTCCTCTGGCTCAAGAGACGTGAACCTGAATATTGCACACCTACTCTGGATGGGCTCAATGATCTTTGACGAGTNGTTGCACGAGAGTATAAACCGCGTCACACCCGAGTACATTTCCATTGTCCTGCGCAATGCATTCTGTGCATCTGCAGTTAGCGCATCGGCCTCGTCAAGGAATATTATCTTAAACGGGACCTTCGCGATCGGCACCGAGCGCGCAAAGTCCTTTATCTTGCCCCTCACTACGTCAATGCCCCTCTCGTCGCTCGCGTTAAGCTCAAGGAAACTGTCCCTGTAATTCTCGCCGAATATCTCGCGCGCGAGCGCAATTGCGGCGGTGGTCTTGCCAACGCCGGCCGGCCCGGCAAACAGCAGGTTTGGCAGGTTGCGCTCCCTCACGTATGCAGAGAGCCGCTCAACCACGTGCCTCTGACCCACAATATCCGAAACTTTTTGTGGCCTGTATTTCTCGGTCCAGGGCGCGTACCTGCCATCGCCTTCCATGCGCCTATTAGGCTGTGAAAGCATTTTAACTTGAGTCCCGCCGTAATGCCCCCCGCCCGCCCTCAAAAACTTTATAAACCTGCTAATGGCCTAAAACCTGCACTGGAAGGGGTGTATGGATTGAAATCACTTAAGCCGGAAAAAATGGCAAATGCGTGTGCTGAAAATCCCGCACGTGCGTTCAAGTGCATGTTTGAGAAGGCGGCACAAAAGGCAAAGGCAGTTGCCGGTGCGGCTGCGCTTGGTGCAGCGCTTGCGCTTGCACCTTCTTGTGCAGGCAAGGCGGATCTCGGCCCTTACGAGGCAACAGATTCAATTGAGGTTCCCGATGCTGATGCGCTTGCCCAGTGCGTGCCCAACACAAAGGCGGCCTACCGTGCGCTTTTAAGCGTCGGCGGCGAGGAGCTTAAGGTTGGGGCAGGAAGCCGCATAATGCTCGGTGATGCGGCATTTACGGTTTCATTCAAGGATGACGGCACGCTGGTGCTCACGGATGAGCGCGGCAAGCCGTATGAGGTTGGCGATGGCGCGTACGTGAACGGCGTGCTCGTTGAGGTTGCCGACCGCTCAACCGACCTGCTCGCTTATGAGAGCAGGGTGCTCGCTTCAATAGGCCTTAACGGGGCACAGTCGCTTGCAATCATCAGCGATAACTATGCAGGAACGCATAAAGCGGGCAACGTGGACGTTGAGCTGAAAGCCGGTCCGATAGAGTCCTGGGATAACGTCGGTGATTACGTGCCTGTTTCAGTCAAGGCGTCCGTGGATGGCAAGGAATATGGGGTTGCGGGCACCCTTTCGCCCACACAGGGCCTAAGCGTACCCACGCCCGCCGGCGAGATTGCAGTGTCGGCACGCGAGTTTATTGTTGAGCAGTTCCCAAGCAGCGGTGTGGATGCCTGTGACAGGACGCGTGTGGTTGCATATGTCGCTGCCGGAGGCAGTGATATCCAGGTAATTGACGAGGGTGGCACAATCACGCTAAGCAACGGTATGCCGGTAAAGGTTGAGAAGGTGTTCCCGACTGTTGGGGGCAAGGTTGCGGCGGTTGAGCTTTCCTGGCGTGATAGGGGCGAGCCGGCGCGCGCCACGCTCGCGGCAGGCGAAACACTCACGGTCACGAGCAGCAACGAGGAGGCGTCAGTCCAATTCCTCGGTGCGGCGTTCCGGACCGAGACTGAATAACTCAGCGATGCTTGGCCGTGCTTACGCCAGCTCCCCGCGTATGTATGCCACACCCGCACCGGTTATGCGCACTTTTACGCTCATCCCTATTTCAAGGCCTGGCCCGCTAACCACGACCTGCTTGTAGCAATCGTTCCTCCCTGCAACCGTCTTCACCTTCTCAAGCAGGGTTGCGGTGCAGGTGCGGCCGACCCATCTCCTGTTCCTTTCAAGCGATATTGAATCGCACAGCTCGCTGATTGCGCGGCTGCGCCCGTTTATCGTGGCGCGCGGCACTTGCTTGAGCGATGCGGCAGGCGTGCCCGGCCTCCTGCTGTATTTTGAGATGTTTGTCGTGTCTGCCTGCACCAGCCTGCACAAATCCATGCTCGCTTCAAAATCCGCATCGCTTTCCCCAGGGAACCCTACGATTATGTCATTCATTATGGTTGCGTCAGGATCGCGCCGCACCTCGCGCACGATTTCCATATACTCATCAACAGTGTTGCCGCGCCCCATCGCTTTCAGCACAGTGTCCGAGCCGCTTTGCGCCGGTATATGGTAAAACCTATAAAATATGGGGCTGCTGCGCATTATGTCAATAGCCTCCATCTGTGGCAGCAAATGTTTCGGGTTCATCATCCCTATACGCACCTTAATCGGCAGGTCAAGCCCTGCAATTGCGGCAAGCAGCTTGCTGAGCGAGGACTTGATGTCAATCCCATACGCGCCCATATCCTGTGCAGTCAGGCGCACCTCCTTGACGCCCGACCTGCACGCATCTTTAACCTGCTGGACTATGCGCTCGACAGGGACGCTTTTCAGCCCTGGCCGGGCAAGCCTCGTGAAGCAGTACGTGCAGGCGCTCGTGCACCCGTCAGCTGCGGCGATTGCAGCAATTGGTGGCACAAACTGGCATTGCAGTGCCCGCTTGTCCCCGCCAAAGTATTCGCGCACATTGCCTGATGCCGCATCCATAACCGCATCGCATATGTGCCCGAGCGCATACGTGCCAACGAGCACGGATTTAGGCGCAAACTTCCTTACCAATCCGGGCGCGCCTGATGCGAGGCACCCGCACACGACAAGCGGCTTGCGCACTGACTTGATGACGTTGATTATGCGCTTCTCAGTCGCATCCTTAACGCCGCACGTGTTTATTATTGCGACGTTGGCGTCAGCAATGCTGCCAACCTCAGTATGGCCGCACTTTACAAGCTGCGCGCGCATAAGCTCGGAGTCGTGTGAGTTGAGCGTGCACCCATACGTAAGCAGGAAGAACTTCATCAGTAGGTTAAGATTGGCATTGTATTAAAAAGTTGGCCGCCCTGCATGCGGCAAAAAGGCAAGCGAATAAGCAATTAAAAAAAGCGGCTCAGCACGAGCCGGATGCAGTGGTGCCGGAAGATGTTGAGAGCGTGGTGCTGCACTCTTCAGGCGCGCTGTTGAACGCCCCGCACACCCACTGCTTGTAAGATTCTGCAACAAATGGAGTGCCGCTGTATTTCTTGCCGTTCATAATCAGGGTGGGCGATGCAGTAACGCCAGCGGAATTTGTCTTTGCGACCTCTCCGTCCGCAATTGCGCTGAAGCTGGCGGCATACTCAGCCTCAACATCTGCAACGCTTATGCCTTGCCTCACAGCAGCTTCTTTCCAGCAGGTCTCAATGTTATTGAG
>JAOAKR010000023.1 GCA_026419815.1 Microcaldota archaeon
ATATAAATGTATATCATTAATCCGACGGCGCCCCGTCCCATTGCAAAGATTAAGAAGCGGTCCCGATGGGAACGAGCATTGCGCAGCTATGCGAGTGTCATCGGGCAAAAATTAAGAAGCGGTCCCGATGGGAACGAGCATTGCGCAGCTATGCGAGTGTCATTGGGCAAAAATTAAGAAGCGGGCCCGATGGGATTTTCAGTTGAGGTTGCGCACATACAACTGCGGCAGCCACGGCCGCCCGGGTTGCATGAGGCGCAGCTCCCCGCTTTGAACCCACGACCTTCGCCTCTCCCCCTTTCTTTCTTGGAAGAAAGAAATGCGGAACCAAAAGAAAGAACAAGCCTTCCTTGGGTTCTTTTCGCAAGCCTTTCCCTGAAGAAAAGGCTTTAGGAGAGCGCCGCTCTATCCAAGCTGAGCTACGGGCCCGCGCCGGCTTTCTTAGGCCGGATAGCTTTTTATTTTAGCAGTTTCTTATAAGCCTTATGGTGGGACAGCAGAAAGCGGACCTGCGTGAGCAGGTGCCCTTTATAATTGGGCTCATAGTGCTTTTAGTGCTTCTTGTCATATGCACTTACTACTTCATACAAGTGCTGGGCTCAAGTATGGGCGGGGCTGGCGCAGGGGCGCCCGTAGACATTTTTTCTGAAGGCCAATCTTCTGGCAACACAAGCACCACCACGGTCGCGCCCCGGCAGAATACAATTGAAACGTGCCTTTCCGATGCGGGCATCAACAGCACGGTGTTCCTGTATTCCCCAACCTGCCCGCACTGCCAGCGTATGCAGCCGATAATAGACCAGCTAATAGCCGAAGGGCACGCAATAACAAAAGTGAGCGTGCAGGACCCAAAGAAGCTTGCTGCGATCTCGTCTTGCGTGAGGATACGCTCAGTTGTTCCACAGCTGATATGCAATAGGGACGGCGCAATACTTGAAGGTGAAACAACAATTGATACGGTGCGTGAATTTTACGCCAAGTGTGCCCCCTGATGCAGGCACGGCAAATGCCTGCTGCCGGCAACAGGCGCGCACTAACGGGGCAAGGGCAAACAATATAAAGCGTGCCCCTTTATTATACGCTGATGCCCATAGAGATTGAGTTTTTTGAGGAGGACAAGAAGTTTGTGGTTGGCGACCCATCAAGCGTCTCCAGCCTCCGCAAGTCGTTTTATGGGGAAAACGAGGGGGCAGTTGTATTCCTCAGGCCGGAAGAGGCGCTGTATATGCTTGACGTGCGCAACGGCCGGTGCCTTGACGAGAACGGGCGCGAAGTGACCTTTAATAGGGTTGCATCATATTTTGAGGGATCCCCCCGCCTTATGACCCGTTATTACGCATATAAGGACTGGCGGGACCGTGGGCTTGTGATACGCCCCGTGAGCGAGGCGGTGGGCAATTACAGCAGGAGCCCGGTCCACAAGTATCCGTCCCCGGGTTTCAGTGTCCCTGTTTACCACGCAACTGCGCGCTTTTACCCGGACGACGGGTTTGCGGTAATAGATGACAACCTAAAAGGGGAGCAGATGTACCGTGAGCATTGGTTTGGCCAGTATGGGACCTACAAGACAAACGAGCACGGCAAGTTCAGCAAGCTTGACATTTACGAGACGATATTCCTGCTTAAGAATGGCTCAATTGAGGTTGAGAATGCGGATGTTGATGCGCTTATGTCCGCAGGCAAGCACTCAAACAGCTTCTTTGAGCCCATATACAACGTTTATGAGGACTGGCGTATGCGCGGGTTCGTGGTTAAGACAGGATTCAAGTTTGGCACACACTTCCGAATATATTTCCCGGGAGCATCGCCAGCGCGCGAGACCGATGACTGGATACATTCCAAGCACGTGCTGCACGTGTTCCCACGCAATATGGAGCTCCTGACTTCAGAACTTTCCCGTGCAATCCGCGTCGCACATTCAGTGAAGAAGACATTCATACTCGCAATGCCTGGTGAGGGTGAGCCGCGCATTGTTGAGCCGGATTACCTGCTTTACCACCGCAAGAGTGGGGGCATTGAAACCCCAGACGGTGGCAAGCCGAAATACCTAATGCTTTCTCTTAATGAGGATGAGCGCATAAGCGGTGAATATCTTGCGGGCGCAATACTTGCCGCAGAAAGGATGGGCCTCAACCTCGTGTTGGCGATGGTGGATCGCGAGACCAGTGTTACTTATTACCGAGTTAGGAAGATAGAGCTCAAGGGCAGCAAGTATGAGTATTTTGAGATTGATTGGATACAGCCGTGAATAAGTATTTAAACACAGGAGCCCCTAATCATTGTTGCATCTATGATGAAGATGACAACCGCTGATAACTCGCGTTAGTTGATGAGGTCGACAGCGTCTGAGATGCAATATTTATACTTTACACCCTAATTACATACCATGAAAAAGCTCGCGCTATTGCTCATACTGCTTGCAGTGCAGGCAGCATTTTCCGTCTCACCTGGCCACGTCAAGCTCCTTGAGCCAGATGAGGCCGTTGTTGCAGCCACCGACGTGGTTGACATAGGGCTTATCGGTCCCGGCCAGACGTTTTCAATAATGGTCTCCTCTAAGGTTGACACCGGGGGAAAGTACGGCCAAGGCGGCAACTGGGACAACCTGCGTGCCGAGTCATTGCCTGAGGGGTGGTCCGCATCGTATTCAGAATTGGGCCCCCAGCTTAAGATCCACATAAAGGCGCCGGCCGATGCAAAGGAAGGGAAGTACCGCCTTGCGCTTTCTGTGAATGATGAGGGGAACCGCGAGATGATAGGCGAGAAGGTCACGTTTTATGTTGATGTCACGATAAGCAACAACGTGGTTGCAGTTTCTGCATACCCGCGCGAGCTTACTGTTTCAGCCGGCTCGCCCGCCAGGTACACTGTGACTGTTGTGAACCCGAGCACTGCGAGCGACCTGTTCGTTGTTGAGGGCAAGGGCATTGCCGGCTGGTCCTTCAAGAAGGATGTTTTCGTGCCGGGCAGGAGCAGCTCAACACTGTATTACGAGATTGTGAATAAGGACGAGGAAGTGATACCCATCACGATAAAGGCAACCTCAAAATCAAGCGACAGGATAACCGCTGAGCAGGGCATACTGCTCCGGACCAAGAGCGACCCCTACAATGACATCGCAAGCGTAAGGAATGGGCTGCTATTGTATCCGCCGTTTGAGTCACTGCTTTACTCATTCTTTTACATAGCAGCCGCATTTATGTAGCTTTTTTTCATTTATAGTGCTTTAAATTGGCAATTGCTATGCCGCCGTCTTCATAAGTCCTTTCAATCCGTAGGGGGACTGGCATCCCGTCAACAGCCCACACATTGATTTTTCCAATCGGCACGAGCCGCTCCGCCGCCCTCTCAATGCTGGTATTGGTCTCGTTGTCAAAATCAACAGCAGTATACTGCTCAACCCTGTAAATAGCCCTGCTAAGGATTAGCGCCTGTACCGCCTTCTCCTGGTAGACCCCGCTTACCGCCTGCCCCGCCTCAAGCTTCTCACTGGGCCTGAGCATTGTGGGGAGCATCTGTGATGCGAGCTGTGCCTGCCTGCTGCTGAACACTTTCCCACATTCCAGCGGAGAGCCGTTCTCTCTCTGGGAGATGCAAGAATATGTTAGTGGGCTCACAGTAATAGCCTCGCTGCTGTTGCTCGGGAGTATGCCATCGTAAGTGGTTATGTTTATTGCATACCCCTCAGGCGTGGGAGAAACCGCATAAAGCGCGTCTGCCCACTCAATCGCACCACCCTTTATGTATGTGATCTCATACCTGTACTCAGAAACATCGGAAATCCTGTATACGTCCCTCCACGCGATTGTGCTCGCGTTTTTTACGGTGGCGCTAAGCTGTTGCGGGGAGTATGAGAGCGACTGCATTGCAAGCAGTCCCAGCGCCACAAGAACAACCGCACCGGCAGCAATAAGCAGCGCTTCCCTCTGGAATTCCATCAAATCACCGGATATAGCTCGGTGTCCCATGGGTCCTGCTATCGGTTTCCTTCATCTTGCGCATCTGTTTTTCAGCAATCTTGTCAATCTTGACGCGCTTCTCAAGCTCATCAAGGCTTATCTTCACGCCGAGCAGCTCGCATACCTTCTTAAGCAGTGATTTTGCTGAATTGGCATCAACATATGCGCCGTGCGTCTCACCCATCAGGCATACCCCTTCCATACCCCTGAGCTTACCAAGACCGAGCAGCATGCCTGCGGCGCCGATTATCGTGCCGCGGCTTTCACCGAATATCACCCCTTTTTTTGATAGCTCGTCAACCAGCCTTTTGTGTGTTGCGGCGCCGAGCACCCGTGGCTTGTCAAGGTGCTTGCCACAGCCGTACCCGCCCAGCGTGTATATCCGTTTCACACCGATTGACTTGAAATAATCAAGCATCGCAGTTGTAACCTCAAACTGGCCTTCTGATGTCACCGCCTGCACATCCCCAAGCACAATCACAATCTCCTTGCTGCCCTGCTTCCACCCGTATACAACATTCCTTAGCATCCGTATTGTGCCATTCTTGCGCATTATTACCTGGTGCGGGAAGTGCGGTGAGTAAATCTCAGCGATCCTTTTTGCGCCAAGCTCGCGTGCAAGGTGCTCTGCAGCAATCTTGCCTACCAGCCCAATCCCCGGGAGCCCTTCAATGAGCACCGGTCTCTTGAATTTAAGGTCCCTCAAGACCCTCACATAAGTTTTGCTCTCCATAAAATCATCCCCTTCCCGCAAGGCGCCGGTACTTGGCATACCTATCCTGCGGCGAATATTTTGGCGGGTGTGCTGATGCCGCAGGTGCCCCACAGTGCGCTTCCTGCATAGTATACCTGCCGCACACCCTGCACTTGAATATGTGGGACTTCACGGACATACCCTATTCGCTTACCTCAAGCTTGTGCTTGCACTTGCCCATAGTTTTCCTGATGTGCTCAAGCAGCTGCGCCATCTCCTTCTCAGCGGCCTTGTAGTCGTCAGCCTCAATATCTACCTTGTATAAGGGCGCACCGGTATACTTTATGCCCATATTTACCTTGCCGCTGGGTGAATATGCAAGGGCCGCACGTATCCTCTCAACTCCGTCCGGCTCAAAGCATTCAAGCCGAATGCTCTTGCTGATATTGACTTTCTGGCGCTTTATGTTCTCCTTTGCAATCTCCTCCAGTGCACCGAGCGCCTTTTCATTTAGCCCTGCAAGCTTGGCGCGAGCTTTCTCGGGCTCAAATGAGAGCGCCTCAAGTCCCTCATACACCGAGCCGAACGCCTTCTCAAGTGCAGGTGCAACTTCTTCACTAAACTTTGCCTTATCCTTTTTGAGCCGCTTTGCGGCGATTTCAAGCAGCTTCCTTGCGCGGTTAGACCTGCGGTATTGCTCCCGCTTCCAAACCTTATCGCTCTCACTGACCCTCTTTATTGTAAGGTCAATCTGGTTCTTGTCAGGCAGGTACCTGTATACCTGTGCAATCACTTTCTGGCCCTCGCGCACGTGTTCGTGTATGTTCTTTATCCAGCGTGGGGCAATCTCTGAGACGTGCAGGAACGCCTCCTGCCCGTCATACTCATCAAGCGTGCAAAATGCACCGTAAGGGTAAATCTTCTTTATGGTTGCAATAACCAGCTCACCCTGCTTAGGCATAGATTTCAACTAATCAAACTCCTTCTCAACCGTGCCGATAATCTTTGCGGCACCGCCACGCGGCTCTGCAACTTTCTTGCCGCACCCTGGGCAGCTCACCGGCAGCTTGGTAAACTTGAACACGGTATTAAGCGAGCCGCATTCGCACTTCACAAGCAGATAGCTTCCCATAAGGGCACCCTACTTCGTGATCTCAACCTTCTTCTTTGTCCTGCCGCCGCCCAGCACGCGCTCAATGCTCTTCTTGCAGGTGGGACATTCAAGCATAACTTTCTGGCGCTTGCCCTGCTTCCTCACAGTCGCCTGCCCCTTGACCTTGCCAACGTAACCGCTTGTCCTGCGCTCGTGCCTTACAGTGCCCCATGCCATACCCCTCGCCTTGCCTTTTGACGGGTTCTTGACCTTGTGCGCAGTGTGCTTCTTGCACTTCGGGCAGTAAGCCTTAATCTCCTTTGGAACCTTCACTCCCATACACCTCTGCAATGCCACGCTTGAGCATTACCTCCGCGGCTTTGGCAGGCAGCTCAGCAACCGCACCGGCATCAAACGGCCCGTACTCATTGCCGTCCCCCGCCTTAAACCTCGGCACACTTTTAAGGAGTTTAACCTTTATAAAAGGAGCAGGCGCCTGCATATCCGCCCCTGAGTTTTCCACAGGAGGCTCATCCCCTGCCGCAACCGCATTGCCGGCAGCACTTTTCATCCCCATCTCCCGGGAGGCGCCCCTTGCCCCTATATTCCCCTTGAATTCCTGTATAGTGCGCTTTACACCCTCATACAGCGGCCTTTCCTCATCGGCAAGCCCTTGGAGAGGGCCAAACCCATTGTAAACCTCGTTGAACGCATATAAAGTAATCTTTTCTGCACGCTTCATCTCAACTTCCCTGAGCACCTTCTCGCAGTTCTCAAGCTCCCTGAGCTTGTGCGTGTCCCACTTTTTTGCAAGCTCAGACTTAAGCTGCTCGATATGGGCAAATATGCGCTGGTAAGTGTCTGGCTTTATGGCCGACAGGTTGTTTGACTGCTTCTCCTGCACCTGCAGCCGCCTCAGCTCATCATACATCATTAAGCACCTCACATCCGCACGTATGCACTTGGCACCTGGTGCCGGTTTAGCCCTGCCTACAAGCGCCCTTCCGTCCCAGTGCCCACATTCAAATGCATTTATGCACCGAAGTGCGGCATTTCCTCACTAAGCAAATAAACTCAACGTGCAATCCTTGCGGCACCTTTCCCTATTAGGTATGCCGCGTAGTATTTAGGAAGTGTTGCCTTTTTATTGTTAATAGGCTCAAACGTGCGGCCGCACATCTCAATTGCAGGCGCAGATGACACCTCAACTTCCATCTCCTCATCACTTATGAACACTGCGTCCCTCAGTGGGTCAAACCTCCCGATATCGTCCGCCCTCTTTGCTATTAGCGTGCTCTCGCCGTGGATAGTGCCAGGCAGCCGTATTAGCCGGCTCACATCGGTTGTCACCTGCTCGTCCACATTTGCCCTGCAAATATCCCTGCATTTATCAAACTCCCTGTGGAACCATGTGCTCTCTCTTATGTTGCCCCATATCCCGAACACTATATCATCCAGATATTCCTTGCGCTTGCTTGTTTTTATCTCCCCATTCTCAAGCCGCTTTTGGATGCAGCGCGCAATCCTGCCGAACCACGCCGGCGAATCAACTTTTGGGCTCTGCTCACAGAATATCCCAGCGTCCAGCCCAACACCGTTAAGGTAGTTGACCAGCTCAAGCCGCGCCTTCCCATCCAGGTCCAAGTACCTCGCGTCAAGCACGTGGACGTGGTAGCCGCGGTTCCCGCTAAAGTTTATCGCAATCTCCTTTTTGGCAATCCCCAAATCTGGGATGAGAAACTCCTCAATCAGCCGTACAACCTGCTCTTTTGCCCTGCCGAGGCATTCATTGCATATGAACTTGTCATCGTGCTGTGTGCACCCGTGCACATCAATGTCAAACACCAGGTCGGAGCCAAGCATCATCTTGCTTGCCATCGGCTTTGCCTCGGGTGCGGCGTACCGTGCTACTGAGTATGACACGTAAAATGGGACATTGGTTATCAGGTAGTTTCGGAGCTCATCATTGGTGCCGAACCTCTTATGCCTGAAATCTATCTTTTTCTCAACACCAAACCCGAACTCCCTCTGCTCAACCATATATGGGTAGTCTGGGGCGTTTTTCTCGTAATACCCCTTGAACTCGGCCCTCAGGAATTCCCTTTCAGGCGAGAACGGTGCAGGCATATGTGGATATGCTTAAAAAAGTTTAAATAGAATGGAATATCCGTATATGCACAGGGTGCCATTATGCCGGAAGAAGTTACGGTTAGCAGGGATAATGAGCTCACAAGTAAATACTCAACGCAGCTAGAGTCAGCGCAAAAATTAGCGAATGAGATTGCGAATACGCACGAGATTGAGATACAACTGCGGTTCGTGAACGGGACACTGCAGGCGTATGTCCGGTGCAGTGAGGGCTCCACCAAGTGCAACGACAATAACCTTGCAGAGCTTACGAAAAATTTTGCGAAGGGATTTGCGTCAAAATTTTCAGACCAAAATGAAAATGCAAAGGCTGCGGCGTTTGCAGGCCTTGCATTTGTAGATGGCGGTGCAACTGCGGAACAGGTTGAAAAAGTATCAAAGTTGAGCAACGGCGAGCTTGCTAATTTCAATGAGCAGATGAAAAGTAAGTTTGAAACTGCGACTGTGAAACTTGGTGACGCGGCTGCACAATCAGAGAAGGCGGGCGGTGAGGGCCAGGCAGAAAACCTGGGCAGGCAAGCATCGCTCATTTCCCGCGATGAAATAAGCAAATTCCTTGAAAATGCGCGCATATGGGGCATAGACCACCTTAAGAAGGATGAGCAGCTTGATGAGGAGTTGTTTAAGAAAGTTAAGAAGAAAGGGGGCAAGGTTGATGAGGCGGGTGTGGCAACCCGTGTGGAAGGGGAGAGTGTTACAATTGCAATCGCCACAACCGGCACGAAAGGCGGTGTGGGCGAGCGCAAGTCAATGTTCAAACTCACGACGAGCAAAGAGAATTTAGGTAAGATTGTTGCTTCCGCACCCGATGTGTGCAAATCCCTCTCAGAGGATCTCGTAAATAAGGATGGCACTGTTAATGCGAAGGCGCTCAAGGAATACCTATATGTTCACCGGAACGAGAAGAAGGTTGGCGATACAATCCGCAAAAAAATGATTGAAATCTTTGGCAAGGAAGAGTATGAAAAGATGGAGGCTGAGGCACAGAGGAAGTATGCTGAGGACTACCCGGGCAAGAAGATGTCCAAGACAGGGTTTGCGATTGCGTTGTTTTATGCTGCCGTTACTGCAGAGGAGAAAAAGACAGCTGAGAAAAAAGCTGATGAGGATAAGGCCAAATAAGATAGGGAGTTGATGCCCTGCTGAAGGTGAAGCCACTGTACTTTTCAGGGCATTCAACTGAGCATTTCTGCAATTTTCTTTGCTGATTTTTCCATATTGACTAGTGCCATGCCGAGGTTTGCATCTTTCCCGACAAGGCACACGAGCAGTGAGCCCTCACCCGCACCCACCGCAACAAGCTTCCCCTCAGCGCTCTCAACAACCGCCTGCCCGAACTTCCCAAGGCCCAATTCCCCAGCAGAACCCTCACCCGCACCAACAAGCGAGGCGGCCATTGCAGCGAGCGTGTGCGAATCCACAAACGCAGGCATATCGCTCGCTATTATCAGGCCGTCCCTTCGCACAATGGCGCTGGCCTCAACATCACCGGTTTTCCTGAGTGCGGCAAGCACCGCTTCAAGCTCCTGCCTCATTTCAGCCATGCTGAATACCCCTTAGCTGCACAAAACCCTGCGGCATCGCCTGCCAGCCTATCCGCAAAGGTCGTCAGTGCCACCAACCCAACCTGCGCCAGCTAATCTTATGGCGCTACCCGCTTATTATCTTGTCCACCAGGCGCTTAAGCGCCTCAATGCACCCCTGGCCCGTCGTTGCAACCGTGCCCACCACGTCACCCTCAAGCACAAGCGCCCTCTTCACTTCCTCTGGCTTCATCGCGCCGGGAAGGTCCTGCTTATTTGCCGCGATTATGTAAGGCAGGTTATACTTGGTGACGTGCTCAAGCATCTCCCGTGCCCTGTTGAACGTTTCGGGCTTCGTTGAGTCCACAACGAGCACAACACCGAACGCATCCTTCCTCAGGATGTCAAGCATAAACTCAAACCTTTCCTGGCCGGGTGTGCCGAACAGGTCAATGCTGAACCCGCTGTGCTCAACGTAGCCGTGGTCAAGCGCAATCGTGGTGCCCATCCTGTTGACTGAGACCGCACGTGTGCTGACCTTGTGTATGAAAGTGCTCTTGCCCGAGTGGAACGGCCCGGTGATGATGATTTTGGGCACGTACACTGCAACCCCGTCAAACCCTGCGCGGTAGGGCACGGCATCTCCCTTGAACGTGCCGGGCGCCTTGACGACCCTGAAATAGCTGTGTGCTGCGCCAAGCCGGGTTATTGCGCTTATGCGGATTGCATAGTCAAAATCGGTTGCCGGCCGCATAACCTCCTCGCGCACAATGCACAGCACAAGCGCGCCCTCGGCTTTGGCCGCAACTGCATAATTGTAAAGTGCGTCTTCATACCCGTCAATAACCAGTATTGAACCCTTGAACTTTTTGGCGTCAGAAAGCCCAGCTTTCTTCCCAATAAACGCCATTTTTGAGAACTGCGCTTGCGGGAATATGTATTTTGACACGTCTGCGCGCAGCTCCCGCTCGCCAATCTGCTCCGAGTAATATGCTGCCGGCACATTATTAGCCTGTATGAGCTGGTAGGCGAACACTCGTGGGTCCGCGGCCTGCCCCGCGGCCAAGAGGGCCAGCGAGCTTGGCTGGAACCCGCCCCCAAGGCATTCGTCAAGCTTAGGTATCCCAGAGGAAAGAAGCATAATTAGCATTTGAAGTGAAATATAATAAGGTTAAGCAATTAAATCAGGACACGGAAGTGAAGAGGGGTTTGCAATGGCAGTATCAATAGACAGGACAAAGTGCATATAC
>JAOAKR010000024.1 GCA_026419815.1 Microcaldota archaeon
GCCTTCGCAATTTTCTTTGTTGCACAAAGGAAAAGGATAAGGCAGAGACTCGGGGTTCGAATCCCCGTGAGTCCATTGAAGGGATGCTCGCTGCGCTGCGCCCCTTCTACCCAGATTTGTGAGGGATGCTCGCTGCGCTGCGCCCCTTCTACCCAGATTTGTGAGGGATGCTCCCTGCGCTGCGCCCCTTCTACCCAGATTTGTGAGGGATGCTCCCTGCGCCTGCACTTGGGCCGCAGCTTAAACGCAAAAATAAGTGCCACTATTTATTCCGCGGAATCTATGGTTGAGCCGCACCGCACGCACTTGAAAGCTGCGTCAGTTGCGGAATCAAATGAATATGCCTCACTGCAGCCACGGCACCTGAACGGGGCATCGCACTCCTCCTCAGCCGCACTCTTCTCAGATGAGACATCAAACTCATAATTCTTGAGGAATGCCTTGAGCTTCTCGTGGTTCAGTGTCCAGATGTAGGTGTACTTGCCAGTGTCATCGTCAAAGCTCCTCTTGTAGTCAATTAGGTTGTGGTTGTAAAGCTTGTTGAGCACCGCCCGTACGCGCGACGGCTTGACCTTTATGCGCTGGGATATGAATTCGGCTGATACTGGCTTTTTCAGGAACGGTGCCACGAGCACAAACAGCTCACCAAAGTGAAGAACCGCCTTGTTCTTTATGTCAACGTCCTTTGTGATGTAGGTTAATGTTGCCATAAGTGCCACCAGCGTATATAAATTTATGCTTCCCTATTTATATACCTTTCTATAACTATGGGCGCGCATAGTAGGTTTGGAGAGAAATAATATAAGCTTAACTCTGCCCCTCAAGCCAGCTTACGTCGGCGTTCGCGCCGTAAGAACGATAGTATTTAGAAATATTCGCCACATCCCTGTGCAGCCATTCTGAGTAATGTGGGTGCCCCTTGAGAACGCCCTGCGCGAGGTCTATGAGCACCAGCCGACCGCCCGGGCCGCACAATATGTTATATTCGCTGAGGTCTGCGTGCACAAACCCTCCCTTGTGCATCTTGCGTATCTCACCCATAAGGAAATCGCATTCCCTTTGCGGGTCCAGCGGGCCCCTCTCCTTAAGTGTCTTGGCTGGGGCCCCATCCTCACCTATAAAATCCATTACGAGCACGTTGCCCCTGAACGCGTGCGGATGCGGCACGGGCACACCCATCTTCTCGCACAGGAGCAGGTTGCGGTATTCCTTTTTCACCCATTCGTGGATGAGCTTGCGCTTGTTGCTGCGCACCCTGAACCGCGGGTCATCAGCAATGTATTTCGCCATATGCACAAAATCGCTGGTCTCAACCATATACACCTTGACCGCAAGGAAATCGGCAGGATAGCCAGGGGGCGGGGTGGCGCGGAACACTATTGACTCCTTGCCCTTCTTGATTGGGAAATCCAGCGTCATTATGATGCCGCTGGCCATAAGCGAATAAATCTCCCTCAGCGTAAACCTGTCAAAAACCGAGCTTTCAACCTTTATCTGCTCCTTGAATACCTTCACGTCCCTTGCAGGCCTCTTGCGCTTTGAAACCTTTGCCATAAGAATACCGCCCGATGCCCATAAACGCCCCAGCTGCAATCCCCACATTTCAACGCCACATAAGGCGGCACATATGCAGAACAAACTTGGGGCAAGCAGCGTATAGGCATACCAGCAATTCTTGGCCCTTGCCCTCGCCCGGGCACTATACCCCAAACTCACGCGGAAGTATGCCCTTGTTCTTGAGCCATTCTACCTGTATGTGCGTATACCTCCAAGTAACGTCGCCCTTAGTGTCATCTATCTGCCAGGGCACCACCAAAATCACATCGTTGGCCTTTATCCAGGCCTGGCGCTTGAGCTTGCCGGGTATCCTCACCACCCGCTCCTTGCCATCTATGCACTGGACGCGCAGCCTGCTCCCGCCCAAAAGCGCGGTGACAAGCCCGAATATCTCGCCCTCATCCTTATGCGGGAGGCGTACGCGCATCACCTCCTCTCCGCCTGTCTGTGTGCCAGACCCGCCGCCGTGGTGCGGGCGGCCCTTGTTTTGCTGATACGCCATACCAAAACCTCAATTCATAGCATTGCCGGGTTGCGTGCGCCGCACGCCTCACATATCAGGACGTGGACGTTGCGGTCTGCAACCTCAAAGTGCGTGTCGTAGCTTGAGCAAACCTTGCACTTCACATACTTGGCCAGGAAATCCTGCACTTTTGATGCGAGCAGCCGTGGGTCAACTTTCCCGTTAAATATCAGGCGCTTGCCGTCTATGCTGCTGGGCACCGCAAGCTCCTTTGAGAGGAACTTTGACACTTGCTGCGGCTCGCGCCTCATAGTTGAGCACACGTCCCCGAAATTCCTAACTATCGTCTTGTTGCCCTGAGTGAGCACCTCAAGGTCCGGGAGCTCAAACCGCTCGGACTTTGCAGTGCGCTTCGGCATGCTTGAATACACGTTATTGAGAAGGCTCTCGTAATCACTCACGTCCATACGCTATATTCAAGGCGGGAAACCTATATAAAGCAAATAAATATGCGCGCCGAATCCTTACTATGCAATCGCGCATTGTGGATGCGGCAAGTGGGTGCTTTGTGGTCGTTGACAAGCCGCGTGGGCCGCCAAGCGCACAGGTAGGGTCGTGGGTGCGCGACCTGCTCGGCGCACAAAAAAGCGGCCACATAGGCACGCTTGATCCAGCCGTCTCAGGCGTCCTCATAATTGCGCTCGGCAAGGCAATACGCCTGAGCAAATTCCTGTCCGGAGAGGACAAGGAGTACGTTGCGGTGATGCGGCTCCACGCGGACGTCCCGCTGCATAAGGTTAGGCAGGCTATGCAGGAGTTTGTTGGGACAATCACGCAAAAGCCGCCCTTGCGCAGTGCAGTCGCAAAAAGGCCGCGCCAAAGAACAATATACGAAATTGAGCTCCTTGAATCCAAGGGAAGGGATGTGCTGTTCAGGGTGAAGTGCCAAGGCGGCACGTACATCCGCAAGCTCATTTTTGATATGGGCAGGAAAATTGGGTGCGGCGCAAATATGCTTGAATTGCGCAGGATAAAAAGCGGTGATGTGGGCGAGACGGAGGCACATACCCTTTATGCGCTCAAGGATGCAGTATGGGAGTGCAAGGAAAGGGGGGACTGCACTGCGCTCAATGAGATGCTCATCCCTCCTGACAGGATGCTTGCAAGGCTCCCGGAAGCCCGCATTAAGGATACTGTGATGCCATCAATAGCGTATGGCGCCCCAATATACAGGAAGGGGCTTGCCTCACAGCCCTCCCAAAAGCGGGGGGGCTATGTGCGCGTGTATTCTGAATCGGGGAGGTTCTGCGGTGTTGCGCACGTTGAGGATGGGCCTGAGCTTTATGCAAAGATGGATGTAAACTGGCTTGACCCAAGGGAATTCCAAAAGCAGTGGAAGCAGAAAAAGCAATAGCTGCGCGCCCAAAACTGCCAAGAGTTGTGGGGCCGATACGCACTCGCCCCATACGGCATATTTTGCAAGCATACTCGGTTGCAGGTGCACGCAAATCAGCGCCTGCGTATGCGCTCCTTGATTTTTGTGGTCTTGTGCCGCCAGGGCTCACTCGCGCAGGAGTCCCTCAGCACAACAACATTGTGCCTCTTGCAGTATGCCAAAACTTCCTCGGGCATCTTTTGGTCATATCCCAAATAGATTATGCCCGGCTTAATTTTCTCTATTGTACGCAACGGGCTATCACTGCCGCCCAGCACAACCTCATCAACAATCCTGAGTGCACGCACTAACTCCGCACGCTCTTGTTGAGTGTGCACAAGCTGCTTGCCGCTCTTCTCTGCCTGCTCATCGCTTGACACTATAACCACCAGCCTGCCCAGCGCTTTTGCGTGGGCCAGGTAATGCAGGTGCCCGGGATGCAGTATGTCAAACGTACCTGCGGCAACCACTATTTTTTCGTCATCTGGCCTGCAAGATGGGCATTGCGGATTCACTGAACGCTTGCCACCACACCCACGTATGGCTGCACGCCTGCTCTGCGGCCTCCTTGCTGATGTCTTGCCCACACCCGACACCTAATCACCACGCTGAGAGGATGCTTTCGGTTGCCTCAAGCGAGCTGCTTATCTCCTTTTCAGCAAGCGGGCGTTGGGAAATTAGGAAGCCCGAGATTGATGCAAAAACCAGGCTCACCGCGGAGATATCCAGCGATTTTGCCCTTGAAACAAGCCTGTCAACCCGTTCGGCAAATCCATATCGCTCCTTGAATTCCGAGACCGCATTGTCAAGTTCCTTCTCAAGAGCTTTCCGGTTGTCCCAGCACATAATATGCCTGCGCAAATAGTCAAAATATTTTGGGTTCTCCTCCTTTATCCCGTAAACGCACCCAATAACAAAATTCAATGCCCCGCGCTCCTCTGCAGATATGAACAGCTCTGAAAAAATCCGCTGGGCCTGCGGTGATAGCCTGCCAAGCCGCTCCTTGAACTCCGCGGAATTAAGCTCCTCCTTAAGGGAACTCTTCTCCTTCATCGCCTTGAACAGGCCGGGCCTTGCGTATATCCTCTTTACGATGCCTGCCGCAAACCTTGCGCCCGCATTCTTTTCAACTGCGCTCATCGCCAAACACCCTCCATATAGCCCAATATGCTCCTTATTTCATCGTCCGAGAAATGCGTATCCCTCAAGTAAGTGACCAGGTCCTCAGGCTGGCGTACCCAGGCAGGCAAATTCTCAAACGCCCTGTGCGCAGTATCAGCAACTGGGCTGACAAATGCGCTGCCAAAATGGTCTTCAAGGAACTTCCTGAGGCCTTCAGCCACCTGCCTCTTAGTAGTACTGTTAAGATGCACATATGCAATCCTAAATCTCACAGTATCCTCATCTACACCTTCAAGCAGGCCGCGCGTGAAATGCTTGCGGGCAGCCGCCTCCGCAGACTCCTTTGTACGTGCAAAAAAAGTTGATGTGCCCGTCAGCCCAATCTCTGGGTGCTCTTTCTTAACTTTGGCTATGAAAATCTCGTCTGCACGCTTTGTTATTTTTTCCAACTCGTTCTTGCCAACCTTCTTGCCACCTTTTACCGCATATGATATTGAGAGTGGTGCACCCTCCTGCCCAACTTCAACAATATACCCAAATTGCCTGAACGCTTCCTGCAGTGAATCAGCGTATTTCCTTGAAAAGTAATCCGGCCCGGAATGGCCAAGCAGGTTCAGCAAGCTCGGCCCGGCACCATTTGCTCTAATCGCTTGTGCAGTGCCCTTTTCAGCATACTCGCCAAGCACTATCAATGCCCTCCTTGTCTCCGGCTCAAACCCAAGCCTCGCCACCACAACTCCATCCACTTTTTCAAGCTTTGGAAGCGCTTCCCCTGAGAGGTGCATGAATCTCCTAAGCACTTCAGTGGCTTCTGGATGCTTCACTGAAACCTTTGCGAGAAGCTCACGGGCTTCCATACGCGAGAGGAAAGTTGAAAGGTTATGGAATTCAGGGGGTTCAGATGTTTTATGGGGAGACGCAAGCTTGACCTTGCCGTCTATTATCTTAAGCGTGGCTGAATCAGCGTGCATTGAGACGCTGCTTATCGCATCCTCAATAGCCTTAAACGCCCGCGGGTTGCCGGATGCATTGCGCATTAAGCTTATCTCGGCCTTCATATCTGCGATAACTGCATTATAAAAATTCCTCACGGCATCTGCACCGCCATCCCTTGCGATGACGACAATCTCGTCACCGCCAGTCATTATCATGTCAACGCCAAATTTCTCGGCGTTCTTATATATTGACCTGAGATAAATTGCGATGCCCGCATCACCGAGCTCCTTTGAGATTGCGTTGAGAAGCCAGGTCTTACCCTTATCAAGGACGCCAACACCTATATTTGGAATACCGCGCTCAAGTGCACCAACATCAGCAATACCAAGAGATTTTGTGACTATTTCCGCGGCATTGTCAACTTCGCCTTCAAGGCTCTTGTAAAGCAACGACTTATCCTTAGTGGTGAAAAAGCTCTTCGTGAAATCCACATACTCCTTGCTGGCCGCCTCAACTGACTCCAACGTCACCTTCTTGTTGTCAGCCACTGCATTAACTATCCTTTCCACTGCCTTGCGGGCAGCTTTCTCATCTATGTCCCTCCGCGCCATCTTTTTGAGTGCATTCTCAACTGTTTCCTTAACCATTCTAGTGCCGGCGCGGGCAGGTGGATAAAGATCCATCACGTCAAGCCCAAGCAATAATGCAGAAAATCCCACGTACAGTGCCAGCTCTTTTCCAGTTTCTGCATTTCGTATGGCCTGAAGCATCTCAGGAGTCCACGTAAGCGGCAGCATATCATAGATGATTTTTCCAAATTCTTTAACAACCCTCGCATAATTTTCACTGCTCTCACGAGGAGTCTCCCTCGCAGCACTCTCAAGCGCCTGCCTTTCAGCCATACAATCGCATTATGCACTCCTAACTATATAAACGTCTCTAATTGGGATTATAGCATTGCACCTTAGGCACTCAATCAGATAGTATTGGAATCCATCAAGAGTTGGCGCGCCTTAAAGCATACTCTTAGGCACTCAATAAGCTTGTGCAAGGTCCTCACAGCCTAACAAATTCATCTGCCACTCCCAAGCAAAAAGCAAAGCCCCCTCCTTAAGCCGCATTCACACATCACCCGTGGCCGTCTCTTCGCTCAAAATCCATCATCACAAGCAGCTCGGGCCGCACCCATACATTATTTTGAGCTGCCGGCCGCCTCGCGCAGCGCAACCTCATACTTCCTGAAGAAATTGTCCCAGCTGAAATTGGCTATGACGTGCTGCCGCCCGGCACGGCCCATCTTCTCAGCCACTGACTGGTCGCTTGCAAGCGCGTTCATATAAAGCGCCATCTCATCGGTATTTTTCGCGAGGAACCCGGTGCGCTTGTGAACTATTGTCTCGCGCGGGCCGCCCTCATCAACCGCCACCACCGGCTTCTCAGAGGCCATCGCCTCAAGCGGGATTATCCCGAAATCCTCGTTCACCGGAGTGAACAGGACTGCATAGCAGCGGGAATAAAGCGACCTTAATTCGCTGTATGGGATGTTGGCCCGCACCTCACCGATCCCTTTTACAAGCTCGCACAACTGGTTGTAATATTGGACGTGCTCCTTGCGCTCCAGCTGCAGCGACCCCGCAATTATTATGCGGAACCCAAATGCGTGCAGCCCGCTCTTCCTGAACGCTTCAACCGCCATCTCAAACCTCTTCTCAGGGGTTATACGTGAGGGGTAAAGGAAAAATTTCTCGTAATCCGCGCACTTGTAGTCGTTTGCGTTTACTCCGGGGTAAATGATTTCAGACTCCCTGCCGAGATAGTTGCGTATCCTTGCCTGCGAATTTGTTGAGTTTGTGCATATTTTCTCTATTTTTGGCACAACCTTGGCCTCCAAATGCCTGAATATCCTGATTGACGGCCAGAACGCCAGCTTCCCTAAAATGCCCCTCTGCCCCATCCGCCATTCGTAAAGGTCGTACGCCTCCCTGTTAGGGGTGTGGCAGTACCACATCATCCGGGGATTATGGTTGCGCCCCCATTCGCTCGGCGTGCCGTGCGCATTCACCACATCGTAATCATCTTTTATCCGGAGGCTCCAGAACACCTCGCCGGACTGTATGCCCCACCTGAGCCTGCTCGGAAGCACGGATGCGGGCAATGAAAGCACTGGCCGCACAACCCTTATGTCAAACTCTCTCAGCTCCTCAAACGTCGCCTCCGGCACATAGCGGTATGTGTAGATTATTGGGTCATACCGGCGGGCCACTTCAAGCACAACCTTCTCAAGCCCGCCTTTTGTGTGTATGAACGGCTGGAGCAACACAACGTCCATATGCTAACTTCCGCAATAATAGTTATAAGCGATAGCAGGGGTGAGTGCACACCGCCGGGGACGGTGGGCAGGCGAATGCAGGAAACGCCAGATGGCAATTAAGTGCTGGTGGCTGAAACACTACGGCCAGGGCGCGGGAGGGTAAGCTATGGAGTTAAAAACATCGGCGCGAGGTGGTTGGGGCACTACGGCCAGGGCGCGGGCGGCAATAAGCCCTCAATAAGGGCGATGAAGTGCATAAAGGGGAGGCATCTTTAACCGGGGCATACGAAGAAGACGAGTGGAAGGTTATGAAGGGCTTAGGATTTTAACTTGGGGAATTCACAAGCAATTGCACGAGTATGGCACAGAAAACACAATTATAGGCTGAAACAAAAAGGTTGTTCACACATTAACGGCACTAACATTTGGCTCACTTGATCATTCCGACATAGAGGCGGCATCTACCTCGCAAAAGCTTATCAACAATTAACAGCGCAAACGCTGCCCACTTCGTCATCCTGACCAACGGACGCCATCCCTGCAAAAGCTTATTCGCCATTAACAGCGCAATCCTTGGCTAATAGTTATAAACATAAGGGGCTTTAAAGTAGCGCCTGTGTACGCCTGGCGCGTGCACCGGGTGGTACTATGAAGCTGAACATATCTGAGAAGAATGGGGCAACCCATATGGTAGAGATTGATGCCAACAAGGCATCGGCTCTTTTTGGGAAGAAGATTGGCGATGAGGTTGACGGCGAGCTGATCGGCGCGGCCGGCTACACGCTCAAGATTTGTGGGGGCAGCGACACGTCAGGCTTCCCTATGAGGCCCGACATCCCTGGCACGGCGCGCAAGAGCGTGCTGCTGAGCAGCGGGCCAGGCATACGGCAAGGCAGGAAAGGCGAGCGCAGAAGGAAAAGTGTGCGCGGCAACACAGTTTCAGCTGAGATATCACAGCTCAACCTCTCGGTTGTGAAGGAAGGCGCACAAAAGCTTGCCGAGCTGTTCCCGAAGAAGGAGGGTGCAGAGAAAAAGAAGGAGGAGAAGAAGGCCGCTCCGCCCAAGAAGAAAAAGTAAGTGGTATTGATGACTGTGCAGCCCGAGATAAACGTAGTGATGCTTGGCCACGTTGACCACGGCAAGACCAGCATTACAAAGGCGCTGAGCGGAGTGTGGACCGATACGCACAGTGAGGAAATCAAGCGCGGCATCACAATCAAGATTGGGTATGCGGATGTTGAGATATACAGGTGCCCTAAGTGCACGGGCGCGGCCGCGTTTGGCACAAAGAAATCCTGTGCACACTGCGGCTCGGCTACTGAGATGGTGCGCAAGTTCTCAATCATAGATGCACCTGGCCACGAGACGCTGATGACCACTGCGATTGCAGCCTCAAGCATCACTGATGGGGCTATACTTGTTATTGCTGCGAACGAGGAATGTCCCCAGCCACAGACGCTTGAGCACCTGATGGTGCTTGAGATACTTGGGATTGAGAAGATAGTGGTCGTGCAGAACAAGGTGGATGTGGTTTCACCTGAGAAGGCGCGGGAAAACTATGCAAAGATAAAGGAGTTCCTTAAGGGCACGCGCGCCGAGAATGCACCTGTGATACCGATGGCTGCAAACTACGGCATAAACGCTGACGCGCTGCTCAAGGCAATTTATGAGTGCATACC
>JAOAKR010000025.1 GCA_026419815.1 Microcaldota archaeon
CGCAAAATGCGTGCTTGTATACCCCTACGTGCATTTGAGCGACAAGCCAGCGGCGCCGTCAATGGGGCTCTCACTCACCAAGAAGGTTGAAGAATGTGTGCGCGCAAAAGGCCTCGCAGTAAAGCGAGCACCGTTCGGCTGGTACAAGTCATTTGAGCTGAAGGTAAAGGGGCACCCATTGAGCGAGCTGTCAAAACGGATCTCAAGCAAGGATGCCGAGCAGGTGTCGCAATCGCTGAAGATGGAGGATGAGGTTAAGAGCGAATTTTTCATTATGGAGCCTGACGGCCGCCTTGTCCCCCTCCAGCAGTTCAACTTCTCAAAGTACCCAGAGCTTCAAAAATTCGCCAATTATGAGGTGCGCAAGAGCCGTGTGTATGAGAAGGAGCCGGAGCACATCGCGCTTATGGCTGAGCACGAGCTCGTTCAGCAGGAACCTGGCAGTGACGTTGGCAACTTGCGCTGGCTGCCTAAGGGCCGGCTTATGAAGAAGCTAATTGAGCGCCACATAACAGATGTGTGCGTCGGGATGGGTGCGGTTGAGGTTGAGACCCCGCTTATGTATGACTTCCAGCACCCTGCGCTTGAGAAATACCTGCACAGGTTCCCAGCCCGGCAATACATAGTTTCCTCAGACAAGAAGAGATTTTTCCTGAGGTTTGCGGCGTGTTTCGGCCAGTTCCTAATCGCAAGCTCGTCGCAAATATCATATCGCAACCTCCCGTTGAAGATGTTTGAGCTCACACGGTACAGCTTCAGGAAGGAGCAGAGCGGGGAGGTTGCGGGGCTCAGGCGCCTGCGCGCATTCACGATGCCAGATATGCACACGCTGACCGCCGACCTTGCGCAGGCGCGTGATGAGTTTGTGCGGCAGTTTGAGGCGAGCCGCCAGTTTATGTCCGCAATTGAGTGCGACTACGTGATTGCGTTCCGTGTGCTTAAGGAATGGTACGAGCAGAATAAGGAGTGGTACGCGGAGTTTGCGCGGAAGGTTGGCAAGCCGATGCTCGTTGAGATGTTTGACAGGCGGTACGCATATTTCATAACTAAGTTTGAATTCAATGTTGTTGATTCACTTGACAAGTGCAGTGCACTTTCCACAGTCCAGATTGATGTGGAAAATGCGGAGCGGTTCGGCATCTCATATGTTGACAGGGACGGCTCCAAGAAGCAGCCTTACATCCTCCACGCGAGCATTAGCGGTGCGGTTGAGCGCGACATATATGCGATGCTTGAGAAACAGGGCATCACACGCAGGAATGGTGGTGTGCCACAATATCCGCTCTGGCTTTCACCGACACAGGTGCGCATAATCCCCGTGTCTGAGGACCAGCTTGAGTATGCGCGCGCTCTCCTGCATAATATGAGAGGCAAGGTGCGCGTGGACTTGGATGACCGCAACGAATCGCTGGGGAAGCGCATACGCGAGGCCGAGAAGGAATGGGTGCCGTATATCGTTGTGGCTGGCCGTGATGAGATGGCCAAGGGCACGGTGATGGTGCGCAAGCGTGGGCATAAGGAGCAGTTTGTGATGCGGCCTGAGGAGCTGATAGCCGAGATACAGGAGAAGACTGCAGGTTTCCCGTTTGAGGAGCTATCTCTTCCAAAAGAGCTTAGCCGGCGGTTCAGCTTTATTTGAATCGCGTGCGGCTGCCAAGAGGGTTTGTGGAAGATGTGCGTGCGCACTGTCACTGTCCTGGGAAAAAGGTTTTTGATTACCCCCCTTTTCATACTGTTTTTGCCTATGTTAGTGCTAGCCGGCCCGTACAGGAAGGCAAGGAGGATTAGGCTCGGGAACCGGACTTATGATGCGTATGTGGCTGACAATGTTGTGGCTCGCGCAATCGGCTATATGTTCAGGGATCCCTCGGACATTCGTGATGGCGAATGTATGCTATTCATATTCCAGGGAGGGGGCAGGCACTGCTTTTGGATGCTTGATGTCCATTTTGACACCTGCCTGTATTCGCGATCTGGTAGGTCCGGCTGGAGAAAAGTATGCATTATGCGCAGGGGTTCAATAAGAAGCATATGTGCACAAGGCCACACGTTTGCTGAAGTAATGCGCCGGAAATAAATTGGAAATAATAAGGGAAATTATTGTGGGTAGCCATACCCTGGAGGCATGCCTGACATCATCGCATTCATTATGTCGTTTACGTTGCATACCCTGCCAGGTGTTGCAAACTTCTCGTCACCGAACATTGCCGGCTTGCACTCCACTTTATACCCTTGTTGCGGTTGCGTGTAAAACCCAAGGTCAGTGGGCATCTTCTCGTATGTTTCACCGGTTTCGTTTGACTCAAAAAGTATCCACGCGCAATCGCCATACCCCGGCACCTGCTTGTAAGCCGAGTACGGCTGCCTGCTTGCATCTGCGTATATGCCCTTGCCCTTCACAACCAGGTTCACTTGTGTGCCCATCTGTGTAGCCTCAATATAGAGGTTTTCGCCCTTTATCCACAAGTGGGTAGTTGATGCCATACCGCCCTGCGTGACAGTAGTTATGCATTCATATGGGATGCCTGCCTTTATCGCATCCTCAATCGTGCCCCCACTTGTACTGCCAGTGCCGTGGCCGCCAGGTGACCCATTGTTCGGCACACTGCCGCCTTGCCCACCATCAGACGCTGGCGTGCCATGCCCGCCGGCTGCACCACCGTTCGGCACGTTGTCGCTGCCACCACCAGTCTGCGGTGCGCCCGTGCCTTGCTGTTGCTGGCCGCCGATACAACCAAAAAGCAATATGGCGGTAAGCATTACGCAAGCCAAAATTATCCTGTTATGCATAAGATCACAGGGATATGTAGAAAGCGAAACATTTAAATAAGTGGGTGAGGTGAAGTTAACGGTGGTCTTATGGCAATGCATACTGATGCAAAGCGTATCTCTGAGGTTTCAGATGTTAAGCCTGCAGATGCAGCCAAGCGTTCAAGCATTTTCTCAAAGCTCAAGGAGAGGTCTGAAGAGGCGTTCAGCACCATAAAGGAGAAATCAAAGGCTGCACTTGTCGTAACTGCAGTTGCAATCACACTGACAGTTTCGTGTGGGGAAACCACAACACACAAGGATAGCGACTTGGAGGGCAGTTTTAATGCACAGGAGGAAACCAAGACGACGAGGAAGCCCAACACGAAGAGGGAGTCCAAGATGACGAGGTGGCCCAAGACGACAATGAGGCCCAAGACGACAGCAATCCCGTAGTGGATAATGACAATGCACCGCAGTTCCCACAGTGCACAGACCCGCTTTACCCGCAAGCCGTACTTAACAGTGATTGCAACCAGATCGGGATACTTAATGAGAACACGTTCACAATTGAATACTCGCTTGAGAACTCAAGTTGGTACCCGAAGCCAACCTATAAGGGCTTGAAAATGCTATGCTTTGACTATGAGTCGTCACCTGATATTGATGAGGCCACAAAGCAGGGAATAAGGGAAAAAACTGTTATCTTCTCAAACAACCCGGCATATGGGGTTGGTTTCAAGACTATCGGCTACGGCCACAACCCACTAACAAATGAACCGTTGTATAAAGGTGACGTCTCCATCGAGGCAGTATACCCGGAGGGGAAAGCGTGGGTTCATGTCCAATCGTGGAGCCCGCAAAAGTCGGATAGTTATGTCAAGCCGGCCGGCGCTATCTTTAAGAGCGATCCTTTCAACTCCATAGATTATAGCGGTGAAAACATATTCATCCTCTGCTCTGTGGCGGGCATATCCCCCCTGAAGTGGGTTGAGGATCCCTACGAGGGCACGATATTGGATGTAAGCACCGTCTACCTTGGGCATATGGTCTTGATGAGTGGGTCCCAATATATGGGATATGAAAGCCTAATGAAGGAATAGCGGGCATTACCTCCCAAAAACAATCTCTATGACGTCGCGGTGCTTGAGCGGGTGATCCGCGCCAAGCGCCATTTTTGTCTTTACATCTATTGCGCGTATGAACTTCTCAGCCATATCCTTGTGTATGCGTGCTGCAAAATCAAGCGCTGTTGAGCCTGGCGGCATAAGGAATACATCCGGAAGCACGTTGCCTTCAGAATCGGCAAGCTTGTTTACCCCGCCAGGGAACACGGCAATGTATTTCAGCAGGCTGAATACGGCCTCGTTAAGGCATCTTTGGACGCCGCTCCCACCGTATTTGGCTAGCACGCTGCCGCGCATAAACTCAAGTGCAGCTTCTTGCTTTTCATCAAGGCTTTTAATTATCTTGAAGTCTGGGTCGCCTGGGACGTATTCTATGTATCCCTTTTTTGAGGCTTCCTTGAGCGCCAGCTCAACCTCCGCAGATACAGGTATGATTATGTAATCCGGGAATCTCTCGCGCATCCTCTTTATGTTTTGTTCCGCAACTGCAACGTCGCACTTGTTGGCCGCAATCACCATCGGCTTGCTTGCCTTCCGTATTTCAACGCAAAAGCCGAGCATCTCGCTCTCGCTCCATTGCAGCATCGGCTTCTCATCAAGCCTTAGCTTTTGTAGCGCCCCTGCTATGTGCTGGGCCTTCACCCCGAGCCCGCTCAGCTGCTCGTTTAGCACATCCGCACTTTTCCTTTTCGCAGAATCCTGCAGCCGTGCAAGCTTCTGCCAGTTTTTTGATAGTATCCCCTGTATCCAGTAGTCAAGCTCCTTCTCAAGGAATATAATATCATTTATGGGGTCATACGTGCCGGCCGGCACGCTTTCGCCGTTTTCGTTCGTGCTCCCGCTCGCGTCAACCACGTGTATGAATGCGTCCGCCTGCCTCAAGTCATCAAGGAATTTATTGCCCAATCCTTTCCCTTCATGTGCACCTGGGACAAGCCCCGCAACATCCATCAGTTCCACAGGGACGAACCTCCGCCCGCTCTTGCAGAACCCCGTGCGCGGGTTGCACTGCTTCCCAAAATCCTTGTCAACGCATTCAATCTCAACATACCCTACGCCGTGGTTCGGCTTGATTGTTGTGAACGGGTAGGGCGCGCGCGGCACTGGAACTTGGGTAAGCGCCTGGAAGAACGTGCTTTTCCCAACTGACGGCTTTCCAACGATCCCTATAAGCATACTCCCATCCACCTTAGCATTATCTGAACAGCGTCTTGTCCTCCTTGCCAGCTTTCCTGTAAAGTATCGTCTCAGCGCTTTCCTTCCGCTCGCGCGCCTCAATATTGAGTGGGTTCTCCTGGATTGCGCGCTCATACCACGGCAAGGCCTTTTCAGCGCCCTCAAGCCTTGCGACTATATCGCCTTTCCTTATGTAAAACACGTCCCTGTGCGGGTTTATTTTTATTGCAGTGTCAATATCCCGCAGCGCACCCGGCCAATCCCCGGAATTCATTTTTGCCACTGCCCGGTCCGCGTAAAGGCCGGCATCCTCGCTATCAAGTGCAATCGCCCTGTCAAGCACTTTAACTGCCTCATCATTCCTTTGCAGGTCCATAAGCGAGAACGCGTGCGCGCGCATTATTTTGGTGTTGGCCAGCTTGCGCTTGCCAGCTTCCTCAGCCTCGCGCACTGCCTCTTGTGCCATCCCAAGCTTCCTGTATATGTTGCAGGCAACCTCGTAATACTCGGCGCCCCTCTTCTCACTGCACATCTCAATAAGCCGTTTTGCGGCAAGCAGGTTATCCTCCTTGGCGTTTTCCCTTGCACCGTCAACAAGCATATTGTAGGTGTCGGATTCCTCAGTTGCGCGGATAAGCTTAAGCAAGTTCCGCTTGCGTTCAGGCACGCTTGGGTCAATCTTGCTGGCCACTTGCTCAAGCTTGCCAACCCATTCAAGCGCCTTCTTGTAATCACCCAGCGATGCGGTTATGTCAACGAGCGCCTTCACAGCATTTTGGTCGTTTGGGTCAATTGCATATGCAGCATTTGCATCCTCAAGCGCACCGTTGCGGTCATCAAGCTTGAACCTGAACACGCTGCGCTTGAGGTAATACGTCTTGTTGTGTGGATCCCTCTTGATTGCGCCGCTTATGATTGATTCCGCTTTCCTGAATTCCCCCTTGTCAGCGTATGCCTCTGCAACTGCAGCCGCAAGCTCGCAATCGCCCGGGTTGCCAGCAAGCAGTGCCTCGCCCTGTGCAATCGCCTCATCAGGCCGTTTCTCGGCACGCAGCTTCCTTATTGTATCAGACGCCTCACTCATACTCCCGCCCCTGCCAGTGCAAGCCACCCTTTTGGTACGGCGCGAGCGTTCCCGCAAGACCTCGCCAATATGGCGGAACCATTGCAAGCCCCCTCTCTTGGCACGGCACTTATTAGCGCGTGTTAGATTAATAAAATGTCAATAATTAAACGTCCATATGAATCTGCTGGACCTTATCCCAGGTGCGCTTGCAAGCGTGTTTATGTTCGGTGCGTTATTCATCCCAATAGTCGGCTACATATTTAGGGAGTGGAAGCTGAACCTTATTGAGCTTGGCCTTCTTTCAGTCGCATTCTCAATACTTGGAATGCCCGTGCTCGTATGGCTCCTAAATTTCATATTCCCGTACTCATCACTGCTTGTGATAGGCGCGTTTACGCTGCCGCTTGTGGCATCCATATACCTAATCGCATCCGGCAGGTTTATGCTTGAGCCGCACCACACTGCACTCACAAAATCCTCGCTCATAATACTGCTCATCGTACTCACGGGGTTCGTGCTGCGCCTGCAGTCGTTATCGGCATTTTTCTATGAGTTTGACCCATACTGGTACGGGATGACCCCAGAATACCTCATCACTCAAGGGCACGTCCCACTTTCAGATGACCTTGCATACGCATTATCCCCAGTAGGCCATAGGGCACTCCCAGTGCCGCAATACCTGACCGCGATGTGGTACTCACTCTCGTTCGGGGACGGCAATTATGATTACCTGAAGAATGCGGTTGTGATGAACATATACCCGCCGCTCATTGGCGCGCTCCTTGCATTCCTTACATATCTCCTGCTCAAGCGCGAATACTCAAGCTGGATTGCGATTGGCGCGGCATTCGTCGTGGCGTTCACACCTATCCTGTTCAGCAAGTTCCTGGCAGGCGTTGCGGAGCAGTTGCCGTGGGGCATATATGCGGCGCTTGCAGGAGTAGTGTTCATTTACTTTGCGGTGCGCGAGCCTGGGAACAAGCTGCTTTACATACCGGCGGCGGTCGCCGTGCTCGGCGCATTCCTTGGCTCAAAGGCGGGCATGATGCCCATAGTGATAGGTGCGGCATACGTGTGTGCAGTTGCCGCGTGGGACTTCATCAGGGAAAACCGCAGCACGCACGCACATTGGCTTATGCTCTCGCTTGCGGCACTAACCTGGCTGTTTTCAGCCATCTTCTCACTTTACACGGCCGGCACTATCAGCGTGCTGCCACCAACAGAAACGCTAGTGCTCCTGTTTGCCGCGGCGTTTGCGTTCCTCATCACAAAGCTCCCAGACTTTAGGGCATCGCTTGCACATTCACAGAGGGAGCGCATTTATGCATTGCTTGCGCTCGGCCTGCTCAGCACAATATTCCTAATAACCCCGCTTGGCCAGCCGCTGCTCAATTATGGTGTTGGGCTGGCGGGAGTAGGCCAGCTTATGAGCGAGGAAAGCGCAGCCAGTGCGCTTATGAAGACGGTTGCTGAGGAAAGCCTGCACGGAGACGACTTGCAGTCCCGGTTTGGGTATATGGGTGTATCGCTTGACATAAGCAGGATAACCTCACATTTCATTACCAAGTATGGCTCGCTGAATGCGCTCCCGCTCATATACGTGGCGCTTGCGCTTGCCGCCGTATACGCACTGGTATGGCGAAAAAGCTCGCTCGCGCTTCTTATGCTCATATTCACGCTCTCAATATCATTCATAGGGCTCCAGAAGGTTAAGTATACGCCGCATCTTGGGCTCGTGCTCGCACTTTCGTTTGCAGTTGTCGCTGCGGAAGCATACAAGGCAAGCGAGGATAAGGGCTGGGGCAGGTATATTGGGTTTTACGGGGCAGGCCTCATACTGATGATTTTGTGTGCATATGCCGCACTCTCATACTTATACGGGGGAATAATGCATTTCATAAGCGGGGCGAACGTGCCGATGCTTGCCCTCTCGGGCGCATATGTTGCAGCATTTGTCGTGGTGCTGTGTGCTCTCATATATGAGGCTTACAATGGGTTCAGGGCAGGGCATTGGGACCGCACGCTATCGCTGATGCTTGTCGTGCTCGTGCTTCCTTATGCATTCAACAACGTTGAGACAATCCCATTGGCAGTTGAGCACGCAACGCTTGACCTTACCAATCACACGGCGGTGACTGAGTTTTGTGGGAAGGCACGCAACTCAACCACATATTCAGCTGCACTTTACTGCAACATCATACCTTCATACTGGTACGAGCCGATGCTGTGGATGAAAGACAACATCAAGGACGGCTCATATGTAATCTCTTGGTGGGATTACGGCCACTGGACCAACTATTTCGGCAGGCAGAAGACCATTACGAGAAATGACCACCCGTTCGTTGAGCTTGACTTGGAGGTCGCCGACAAGTTTGTTGCCGGTGACGAGCGGGACCTTTACACGTATATGCAGTCGCGCAACTCAACGTATGCGCTGTTTGATGTTGACCTGATAGGCAAGTGGGGGGCGCTCACTTACCTCTCGTGCGTATATAACAATGAAACTTCCGCAAAAGACCTTCCTTCCGAGTCGCAGTGCAGTGCATCTTACCAGTTTGAGCGCATATACACCCCTCAGAACCCGACGATAAGCCAGATGTGCGAGGTTGGGGACAGCTACGGCGCGGTTGCCGGTTCGTCCTTCAGCAGGCAGTACTGCATCCTTAAATCTGGTGGGATGGCAGTGGTGTTTGATTACTCAACAGGCAAGCAGGTCAATGCTTTGCCGGTGCGCACGGGCAGCTACCGTGCGCAGGACGGCCGGGTTTATGATGAGTACCTGATGGTTTATGCTGAGAACGCGCTTGATGAGGCGCCGGGCAGGGGGTATAAGTCAAACTTTTACAAGGCGTTCTTCCTCGGCAAGCTGGACGGGTTTGAGCAAGTATACCCGGAAGAGGGCGGTCTTGGCATACTTCCTGTCCGCATTTACAAAAAAGTATGATTTGTTGGGAGAGTGGGACTATGGATTGGATAGCAAAGGCGGTCAAGGACCTAAACCTTGATGAGAAGTATGCACGCGCTCTTGAAGCTCCTGAGCGCGTGATAGAATTTACTATACCATTGCGGCGTGACAACGGCACGGTTGAATTCCTTACGGCGTACCGCTCGCAGTACAACTCCGCACTCGGGCCGTATAAGGG
>JAOAKR010000026.1 GCA_026419815.1 Microcaldota archaeon
ATGCTATACCGTTCCCACGCACGGTTGAGAGATATAAGCCGTAATACTGAGGATTAAGGCGCAGCTAAATCAGAGCGTCATTACCATTTTCGCAAGGCTTTTCTCACGGTCTATTACCCGAACCAGTATCTCCCCGAAAAATTCCTCCTGCTGCAGCTCAACATATCCACTGCTGTTAAGGTAAAGCACTGCGAGCAGCGAGAGCACCTTGTCCTTTGGCGTGCCGCCGCATACCGCATTGAAGCTCACCAGGCCATACTGGTCTGCTGAGCCGAGCACGCGGCCATACACCTCGCTAATCAGGCTCTCAACATCAACCTTCTCCATATCATCAAGCAATGAAGTGAGCGCCTCGGCAGGCAGCTGCTGGCGCGATGCACGGCGGGCCTCCCTTCGCGACTCAAACCTGAACGCCTCTTCAACCGCGTCCATAAGCTCGCCAAGCGTGACCTTGCGCATCCTGCCGAGCGTGTTTGGCACAAGGCCGGGCACGCTCTCCATTGCAGTGAAGCCGGTGTCAAACGACAGCTCGGGAGGCACCTCCAGGAATTCCGGAGTGTCGGGCTTGAACACGAGCGCTTCGCTCTTCATCCGCAGCATCACTGAGGCGGCCAAAATCATATTTGCTGGGATGTGCAGGTCAAGCTGCTTCATCCCGCGTATGACGCTGATATACTTGTGCGTTATCTCTGCAATATCAATGTTCCAAGGGTCAAGCTGCTCCTTGTTCACCAGCCCTATCAGCACATCCTTCCAAGTAGGGTTTTCAACAAGCTTCACAAAATCAAGGCTGGCGGCATCTATGTCTGCCTCTAGCTCCATCTCCTCTTCCACGTGAGTATATCACACCAAACATATATATATCATTCGGCAGCTGTGCAACGCCATATTAATTGGCTGGGCGTACTGCCGAGCACACAAAAATCCCGTTTTCGTTCATCAAGCCGGCAAGTGTGAGCTGCCTGCCCATAAGTGGGCGCAGCGCAAGCGCAGCGGCCACCGGGAAGCTTATGTCCGGGCTTAGCTTGCCGCCAAGCAGGGATGCCAGTGATTCCTGAGTTAACTGCACTTTTATGTCACGTGGCGGGGCGCGGATTACTGCGTATGCCTGGCCAGCCTGCTCGCCCACTGATATCAGCGCCCCCGAGAACATGCCTTTGAAGCCGGGCACAACGTCCTCAGCACGTGAGAGCACAGTGCATCCCTCCGGGTTAACTTCAATGCGCGTGTAATCGTTCAGGTGAAGCTCACCATTCTTGAGCAGTGCATCCCATACCCTGAGCACGTCACCCTGGCCAGCATTTGCGAGCGCCTGGACTGCATTGTTCCACGCAACAAGCCGGACCCTGCCAGAATGGTCGGCGACCCAGCCGGTAGCCATCTGCCGCTCGCTACCCTCACGCACATAAGTGCGCACGCTTAGCGGTGATGTGAGCCGGACGGCAACGTTGCACCTACCATCTGTCGCGCGCGAGAGCTCAACCAGCCTGTTCCTCTTCTCAATGCGGACCGCTGAGTACTGGCCCGCGTGTAGCTCTCCGTTCCTGTAATAGGCATTCTGCACGACAATCGTGTCACCAGGCTCAACAGGTGCGGCAAGCGCAGCCTCAGCGTGCGAGTCCCAAAGAACGAGCATTGCCGTGCCGCCCGCACCATCAGTGAGCTGGATGCGCAGTGTCTTGTGGGTGCGTGTCTCGTGCGGCACAAACAGCCGTGCAGCCTGTGCCGCAAAGGTAACGCTTGACAAGTCATCTGAAAGCTCTGAGAACTGTGAAATCTCCTTTCGTGGCTGCTGGACAGCGCCCTTCTCAAGGGCGAGTATGTACAGTGCGGCACGCCGGTCTATCATCCCGGCGTAATCGGAAAGCACTCGCTTGAGCTCATCATCAAGCGCATCCCCCAGCATTGCACGGAGCTTCCCCTCAACTGCCTCAGCGGATTTCATAAACTGGTGCACGGTGGGATTTAGCAGTCCAAGGCTTAAAAGCGAGTGCGCATAATATACCTGTGATGGGCAGGCACATTCTCCCTGAGGCGATGCGCGAGGAGATGCGGAGGCCTCTGGGCAGGGTTATGGAGATAGATGATGCGGTGGAGCTTGCACGGCAAGCGGAAGGCGCAGTATGCGTCGGGGACGTGTGCGCATCCGAGATTATTGCTGCCGGCGTGTTGCCGCACGTCTCAGTTTATGACAGGAAAACCGTGCGCAAGAGCGCAGATGAAAAATGGGTCAGCACCATTGAGTCCGCATATAATATATGCTACTCTGTGAAAAACCCGCACGCAACAATCACGGATGAGGCCGCACTTGCCTTGCGGCTTGCAATCGGCGCACACCAACCGTCGCGCGTCCTTGTTGATGGTGAGGAAGACCTGCTCGCCCTTATTGCGATGATTGAGTGCCCTGACGGATGGGTAGTGTTTTATGGTATGCCGGGGGAAGGCATTGTTGCGGCGGTAGTTGGCGCCGAACTGCACAGGAAAGCCAAAGCCCTTCTTAAAAGGATGGTGCGGGAGGAGTAGGCATCCCACTTGTTAATGCCAGAACGGCTATTGTCTTTGGTCTTCGGCTTCCTGTTTGGGACCAAGGCGCTGGGATAAATAGTATATGTTCTTTGGCCTGCCGATGCCCGTCCGCTTCCTGGTGCGCGTCACTATGCCCTGGCTCTCAAGCTTCATAAGCCACCTGCGCGCGTTTGACTCGTTCACTTTTGTGAGTGCAACTATCTCCTCAAGCTCGCGCGGCTTGCACAGTATCTCCATCACCGCATCTTTGAACTGGCGCGAGCGCTCCTTCTCAACTACTGTGAGGTTGCGCGACTTGCCCTGGAACGGCTCATCTGAGCGCTTGATGTCGCGCAGTGCTACGAAGAACTCAAATATCGCTTGCTTGGACGGCGTGTCAAAAAGGTAATGCGATACCGGCTCAAGCTCGCTCTTAAGCGCAAGCGCACGCTGCATCAGCTCCTCGTACTCGGAGGGGCATACACCGTGCCGAAGCCAGTCGGAGAGCACTTGGAGCTCATCGTAAAGCGATGTTGAGTATGCCTTATCGCCAGAGTGGACGTGCATCGGCTTCTGGGACAGGAACTTGATGTTCTTCTGCTCAAGCTTATCGTCAGGCACTTCCGAGTCAAGCACCCACAGGTCGGGGATGCCCAACGACTTGAGCTCACTCTTTGCGAGAGGCGGGAATGCGAACGCATCCCTGCCAAGCCGAAGGTGTATGTAGCGGACACGCCTGAGATGCTTCTTCTGCCTCGTTATGACTAGCGCTACCTTTGCCACAACTTACATATCTTGCGTAACCTTTATATTACAAGAGAACTCCTGCAACTGCGGCCCCCGTATCTGGCAGCTGCCAGCCACCGCCAGGGTTTCATATGGGCAGATTAGAAGAAGCCAAGATGCGGTTGCATTTTTATTGCTTACGTGGCTTAACTGCAGCAACGGCGATGGAGCCCGCCAAGCGCAAGCTAAACCGCCCAAAACGGGATGATGGCTTCTGATTATTTGGAGTGGATGCAATGCACGCAGACATAATCCCACTTATAGCTGGGGCGCTGGTTTTCCTAGCCAGTGTAATTTCGCTCAGGCTCGGCCTATCAGTCGCAATAGTTGAGATACTGTTAGGTGTGCTCGCAGGAAATTATATGGGTATCCAGCCAGAGCCGTGGATGAGCTATCTTGCAGGCTTTGGCGGGATACTGCTCACCTTCCTTGCGGGTGCCGAAGTGGATGTGCAGCTGATGCGCGAGAAGTTCAAGGAAAGCATGCTTATTGGCGGTGCGTCGTTCCTCGTGCCGTTCCTGGGGGCATTTGCATATACGTATTACATTTGCGGCTGGACGCTTAACGCGGCGCTTATAGCTGGGGCAGCACTATCAACAACCTCGC
The DNA here is from genome assembly GCA_026419815.1 of Microcaldota archaeon. Taxonomy (GTDB): domain Archaea; phylum Micrarchaeota; class Micrarchaeia; order CAILAH01; family CAILAH01; genus DYJQ01. The sequence goes on from JAOAKR010000026.1 coordinate 3,898, forward strand.
TCGCAGTGGTATACTCGGTCCTTGTTGAGACCGGCCTTACGAGGACGCGCTTGGGCAAGATAATTATGGCGTCAACATTTGTTACTGATATGGGGACTGCACTGGCGCTCAGCGTGCTCTTCCTTACGCCATCGTTATACACTGCAGTCTTCGTTGTGGTATCGGTTGTGGTGATATGGCTTGCCGTAAGCTTTTCACACCACGTTTTCCACAACCCGCACCTTAAGAACAAGGTGATTGAGCCTGAGATAAAATACTTGTTCCTGCTCCTCCTCGTGTTTATGTATTTCGCATCGCTAGGAGGCAGCCACGCAGTGCTCCCCGCGTTCCTCCTGGGGCTTATGATGTCCGGCCATTTCTCAGAAAGCTCTGAGACCAGGGTTGTGCGAAACCGCCTGAGGACAGTTGCATACGCCCTTATCACGCCGTTCTTCTTCATTCTTGGGGGGATGAACGTTTCAGTGCCGCTCGTGCTCTCAGCGCTCGGCTTGTTCGTAGCACTGTTCGCAATAAAGCAGGTGGCAAAGTTTATTGGCGTCTATTTCCTTGCCAAAAAATATCTCCCGAAAGGCGAGATGTATACCACCTTGCTTATGAGCACCGGCCTAACGTTCGGCACGATCTCAAGCGTGTTCGGATACCAAATGGGGTATATTGACCAGACACAGTTCTCGGTGCTTGTAGGCGTGGTAATAGCCAGTGCGGTGATACCTACGGTTATCGCGCAGAAATGGTTTATGCCGGTGAGCGATGAGGACCTGCTGGGGAACGGGCATAAGCACGCGCATTAGGCGGTGGTGGGTGTGCAATGTCGCCCCAAACATTTATAATGGTTTATAACTTAACCATTCCCAAACCGATGAAATATCTGAGGTGAATATGGATGGCAAAATCTTTCGTGAAGTTCCAGGTATCGCCCGAGCTTGCGGGCAAGGCTTATGAGCTCATACAGCTGGCCAGCACCACTGGCAAGGTGAGGCGGGGCACAAATGAGGCCACCAAGTCCATTGAGAGGGGCAACGCAAAAATAGTTGTGATTGCCGAGAATGTTGAGCCCGAGGAGATTGTGATGCACCTGCCTGAGATATGCAAGGAGAAGGGGGTGCCGTTCGTTTACGTGCCGGACAAGAAGGAGCTCGGCAAGTATTCCGGCATGGACGTCCAGAGTGCGGCAATCGCAATAGAGGATGCTGGCAATGGTGGCGAGCTGCTCAAGGAAATAATTGCGGCCCTGCCAAAGCCCAAAGCGGAGTAAGGTGTTTTAGATGGGAGAGAGCGTATACGCAGAGGTCGTTGAGGTAATCGCAAGGACCGGCGTCTACGGTGAGATTTACCAGGTAATGTGCAGGATCCTTGAGGGCAAGGACCAGAACCGCGTCATACGCAGGAACGTCAAGGGCCCTGTGAGGAAAGGGGACATACTGGTGCTCCTTGAGTCTGAACGTGAGGCCAAGGAGATCAAGGCAAGGTAAAAGGGGTGCCCAAAGTGAAATGCTCATTCTGCAACGCTGAGATCGAGAAAAGCACTGGGATGCTTTACATACGGAGGGACGGCAAGGTGCTGCCGTTCTGCTCGCGCAAGTGCCGCGTGAACGCGCTCGTCCTCAAGAGGAAGCCGCGCAAGCTCAAGTGGACCAGGCAAAAATCCAAGAAGTAAGGTGTTGTGGGAATGGCCATTGAGAGGACGCTCATCATAGTAAAGCCTGATGCGGTCAACAGGGGGCTCGCAGGCAAGATAATATCCCGGTTTGAGGAGAAGGGGCTAAAGATTGTTGGCCTCAAGATGGCGTGGCTCACGAAAGATGTGCTCGCGGAGCATTATGCGCATCTTAAAGGCAAGCCGTTTTTCCCGGGGCTCGTTGAGTTTATGAGCAGCTCGCCGGTCGTGCTGGGTGTGCTTGAGGGCAGGAATGCTGTGGAAGTTGTGAGGCTGATGTGCGGTGTCACGGATGCCAACAAGGCAGCTGCGGGCACAATACGCGGGGACTTCTCAATGTCAACGAGCTGCAACGTGATACACGCTTCCGATTCGCTTGATACGGCAAACAAGGAGATTGCAAGGTTTTTCAGGCCAGATGAGCTGTTCAATTACGACCTGAACAGCCTGAAATATCTTTACGCACCCGATGAGCTCGGCAGGTAATTGCGCGCTCTCGTCCTTAGAAAGCTTTTAAAATGCGGATATAGCAATAGTATTATGGCAACCGCACAAAAGGAGAAAAAAGAAGAGATTTGGGTTGAACCGCCCAGAGGCTATTACGAAGAACTGTTTCTTGGAGAATCTCGTGGCAAAATGAAAGATTTCAAGGAGCTTGTTAGGGGTTATCAGAGCTGGCGCGAAGTCGGAGAAAATCACGCGAATGCACTTAGAAACACCCTTTCCGAGTTTAAGAAGGAGCATGGTAGGGAACCAGACAATAGAACTCTATTTGAATTCATCATTTATGCTGGTGAGTTAAATAGCAGCATACAGAAGGGGAAACCTGATTACGGTTATATAAAAGGACTGATAATTGCAAGCAGGTCCGTATCAATTGCATTTGAGCCTGCCAGGAAAAATGAGGACCCAACGATAAGACGAATAAAACAAGGTTTACAATTTGTTGAGCAAGCCAAAAGGAAATACGACGAAATGCAGGTTTCAAAGCAATACGAGGAAGAGATGGAAAAGTTACGCCAGACGGAAAAAAATGAAAGAACTATGGCATCTGTGCCAACAAGAACCGGCCAGCAAAAGACGAAAGATGAGTCAATTATGGTTGGCACTGCGGATATTACGATTGGAGGCGTGGAGGTACGGCTATCGCTCAGCGGAAAAAGCATAGAACTATTTGATAAGCTTATGAAAGAAAACCCTGAAGATCGGAATGCCCTCGCTGATCTCATTATGAGGAGCGATTTTGTTTTGCTAGTTACAAAAACATTAGTCGTGAGTGGTAAGAGTGGCACAAAAGAAACCTATGACCCGATGAGCAAGAGTAATGTGGCTGATGCAGTTATGAAGGGGCTTGAAATCAAAATAGGGGGCTTAACTTTGGATAGCATTCCCAAAAAGAAGTATAAAGAGGAGATCAAGAAGTATTCGCGTGAATAGAAACATTTTTATATAACGAAATGGAAAACAGCTACATGCAGGCACAGGCATTTGAGCGCATACGGAAAGCTATGAAAAAAGGGTTTGCGCTTATGCTGCCTTTGGTGGCCCCACTTATGCTTTCGGCTGGGGAGCCGATACTGCGAGAGCGTATTCCTGTTGGAAACGGTTGCGCGTGGAGAACTATTGAGAACAATACACTTTTGAAGTATTCTTGCACATCACAATCGATCAGGTTTGAGGTGATGGTCAAGCCTGAAAATGCTGATTATATCACGCTTTTCACCTATCCAACTAAAAATGGCCGCCTGCCAGCTGCACTCGTAGTAAAAAGTGACGGTGAGGTTATGGCTTGCGCGTTGAGTGTGCAGACTGAAACGGGCATTTACAATTGCACATATACAATGTTGGATGACCCAACAATGCGGCCTATATATGCCAAGCAAACTAAGAGATCAACAGTGTTTCTGATGGAAGGGAAGAACGGGAATATGATTAATTTTGAGGCGCTTCACAAAGACCTTACCTTGCATCACAAGTGATTTTAGCTTAAATTATTTCGGGCGCTATTCCTGATTATGAGTGGAGAAGAAGCGCTGCTTGCTGGGCAATCCAGCGAAGGCGATGCCCCCCTCAAAAGTGGCGGGGCGGGGATGCACGCAAAGGGCGATGAGACGCTCAAGAGGCGGGTGGAAGCAGTCCTGTTTATGAGCCCGCAGCCAATCTCGCCTGCAAGGATAGCAGCCATACTGGGGACTGGCGCGGTTGCGCAAGTCAAGAAATGCGCCGACACGCTTTGCGGCGAATATGCGCTCAGGGGTGGCGCTGTTGAAATCATATGCGACAGCGGGCTATACCATATGCGGGTGCGTGACGAATTCGCAGATATTGCGGCGCGGACAAGCCAGAACACCGACCTTACCAAGAAGGAGCTTAAGGTGCTCGCGTATGTGGCAAAGAAGGAGGGCGATACGGGGGTTATGCAGTCGCAGGTGGTAAAGGCCTTGGGCGCAAGCATATATGACAGCATACACTCGCTTGAGGAAAAACGGTTCATCAACTCAAAGAAGAAGGGGAGGTCGCGGGTGCTGAACACCACTGCCAAGTTCAGGGAATATTTCAGGGTTGAAGGGATATGACGTGCGCATATACGGCACTGCCTCCTGGGATTTTGGGGTAGAACGGGTATGACTGGCGCTAAGTGGCAGCCCAAGGCGGATTTCATTGACAGGAGAGACCT
>JAOAKR010000027.1 GCA_026419815.1 Microcaldota archaeon
GCCAGTATATGCTTGCGGATGCCGAGCGGTTGCAGCACTCTGAAGGCAGCCTGCTTTTCACGCAAAAGGAATTCCCGTGTGTTGAGCCGCTGCTTCTGCTTGAGCCGCGTGTCGCACTGCCAAAGCCGACAAGGTACTACCAGCAGGCGCTTGTGGACGGCAAGCCGTTGAGATGCGACTGGTCGGCAGGCTCAATGCGGGCACTGGCATTCAGGGACGGCAAGATAGTCTTCATCAGCAAGGCAGTCTCAAAAGAAACCGGTGGTGCAGAGGCGCTTGACCACTATTTTCTTGCTGAGCTCGCAAAGGAGGATGTCACTGTAAGTGAGAGGGAAAGCTCGCTTACAATAGCGTTTGACGGGAAGGTGGAGGGAATAAACCCGCGCACGCGCAAGCCTGAGCAGCACGCGCTATCATTTTCTTTCGTGCACCAGCACAACGAGAAGGCGTTTGTGCCAGAGGCGCGGGTGGCATCAAGTGCGGTATACAGCGGTGCGTTGCGCGTGCAGTCCCAGCAGCAGCTTTCCAGGTTTGAGAATTATTCGGTAACTGTGATGCATTTTGCGCCGCACCCCTTGCTTATGCAGTCATACAGGGAGCTTGGGTTCCAGAGCGGGCTTGAGTTCCAGAAGAAAGTGTACGATGTGCTTAAGGCACATTTGGGCAGGTGATTGCTTGGCCGAGCGCAAGGAAATAGAAGAGGTTATCGGCTGGTGCAAGAAAAGGAAGGAGGAGGCAGGGCATACTCCGATAATTGAGCTCAACCCGTTTAGGGAACGGTTCAGCTGGATGCTGAGCAGGATACGGCTTGCGATTGACCTTCCGCTTGAGGATGCCAAAGATGATATGGCAGTTTATGATACGCCCACAGACTCGCTGTACATAAAGGTAGCCGGCAGATGGATACGGGTGGAGCCAGACGATATTTTTGAACGATAAAAATTATGAGTGCTTGCTTATCCAGTGGTTTAGCCACTCGCGCGCCTCATTGTCACGCATCTGCTCCGGCGGGTGCTTCATAAAGTATGCGGACGCCTCCTTTATTGCGCCGCCAACACCTGCGTTCCTCGCCAGCTTGATTATGCGTATCGCATCTATTATCACTCCGGCGGAGTTTGGTGAGTCCTCCACCTGCAGGCGGCCCTCAAATATTATGGGCGCACCCCCGAACTTTTCCCCCTCAATCCGGATGAAGCATACCTTGCGGTCCCCAAGGAACGGGACGTAATCGCTGGGGCCTATGTGCAAATTGTCATAGCTCATCCTCTCGTCAAGCACGCTCTCAACGGATTCCGTCTTGCTTATTTTCTTGGATTTGAGGCGTGAGCGGTCAAGCATATTAAGGAAATCTGTATTGCCGCCCACATTGAGCTGGTATGAGTTCACTATCTTTGCGCCGCGGTCGGCAAACAGGCGCATAAGCGTGCGGTGGACTATCGTTGCGCCAACCTGAGACTTGATGTCGTCACCTATGCAGGGGAGGTTCTTTGCTGCAAACTTCCTCTCCCATTCCGGATTGCTAACTATGAACACGGGCATTGCATTTATGAAACCTACGCCCGCGTCAAGTGCACACTGCGCATAAAACTCCGTTGCCTTTTGGCTGCCAACTGGCATATAATTGACAAGAACGTCGGCCCTGGTGCGCTTGAGCTCCTCAACCACATCTATGGGCTGCTGCGAGTCGTCAACGCAAAAGGCGTTGCGCGTGAGCTCGGTCACACCGTCAAGCACCGGCCCTTTCTTCACTATAACGCCTGTCTTGGGGACATCTGCAATCTTATAGGCGCAGTTAGGTGGTGCGTTTATCGCATCTGCGACATCCTTGCCTACCTTTTTTGAATTGATGTCAAACGCTGCCACTATCTCTATATCGCTCGGGCTGTACTTCCCGATTTTCCAGTGCATAAGCCCATAATGGCCGTCTTCTTCCTTGCGGTTCCTGTAATACTCTATGCCTTCTATAAGTGACTTGGCACAGTTGCCAAGGCCCGAGATTGCAACCCTAACTTTTGTCATAGCGAAACACCCATACTATTTTATGCCCGTTAAATAGTGCGCTGAACAAATATAAACCTTGCCGCACATATGTGGGCATGGAAGCGTTTGAAAAGCTTGAGAAGTCCATCACAACCGATAACATCTGGATGTATATCCTGTCAGTGCTGAGCAAGCAGTCTGTTCACGCATACGCAATGCCTGATAAGATAAAGCAGAAGTTTGGCTGGAAGCCTGAGCTTATCACGCTTTACGTGGTCCTATACAGGATTGAGGGTGAAGGGCTCATCACAAGCGCAACTGATGGGAGGAAAAAGGTATACAAGATAACGGAGAAGGGGAAAGGGGAATTAAAACGTGGCAAGGCGCTTCTGAAAAAGACTGCAAGCTCCCTTTAGGAAAGCGAGCCAAAAATAATGAAATGGGCTGCTACTCGGGCTCAATTGTTATCTTTTTCAGGCCTCCCGAGGTTGCAAACTCAAGGGCAGCAACATAGTCCTCCCCCTTATAATCAAACGATGCGCCGTCCGTTAGCGTGTATGTCTCCCCGTCCGCATACAGCTTTATTGACTCGCCGTTCACTATCTTCTTTATCGTGGCGTTTGAGCCGAGGAAGAAGATATTCTTGTTTGCAAGGTTAAGGCTTGAGCTGTTCGTGTCAAGGTAGGGGAAGAACTCCGCAACGAAATAGTCGTAGTAATATTCATCACCGCTGCACACCACACTGTCGGTCCAATCGGTTATTTCGCCCTCACGGCTGTAAAACTCGCTAACGTATGCATTGTCCGCCTCAAGCTGCACATACTTTTGTGAAAGGATATAGCCGTTTGTGATGTCGCGCACACGCACCTTGCCAACACTCTTCCCGCAGAGTGTGCTGTTGCTTGAGCCGTTCGCCAGCGTGAACGTGCACTGCTCCACATCACTGCGGTACTTTGAGATGCCGTTGAACAGGCTGAACTCCGCACCGCTTGAGCTGATGCCGTCAAGCCTGAGCAGGTAGTTGCTGCCCAGCTCAACGGCATCCCCTATGTGCAGGGTGAACTTGTTGTCTATCCCGCTTACCTGCAGCTTCTTGTCGGTCTCGTCAATCTCAGTTTCCCTCTTAGTGCACGTCACCTGCCGGCAGCTGCCGTCAGAGCACTCATACCCGCTCGGGCACTCAAGCACCACTGTTGAGATGGACGTCTGCGTTGGGCAGTAATGCTCCTCCACTGAGGTCTCTCCATAGCAAGAATCCGTGCGGGTTGTTTGGCCGTACGTCGTTGTCCCGCGTACCTTCGGCTCAAGGCCACCATCGTTATCCTCACAGGTGTCAAGCACGCAGGCACCACCTTTGCACGAGTATCCGGTGGCGCACACAATCTTTTCGCTCTTGGCCTCGCCGTTTAGGCAGTAATACTCCTTAACTGTGTTGCCTTCACAGGAGTCCTTGTACAATTTGTCAAGCACTGAGACCTCACCATACGCGCCGGCTTCCTTGCCGCCGTCAGTGTCTGTGCAGGGGATTGGCACGCACGCCCCATCCTTGCACATATGCCCTGCAGCGCACGATACACTGCGGGACTCAACCACACCCCCCTCGCAATAGTATTCGGCCACTATGTTCCCGCTGCACGTGTCCTTGTATTCCTTGCCGCTGTAAGTAGTTGCGCCGGCAACGCTTATGTTGTCGCCGCCGTCGCTGTCAAAACACTTGCTCTCAATACACGCGCCGCTCTTGCACTCATACTTGTAGGGGCAGGCGAACGTCTTTGCCTTGGGCAGGCCACTCTGGCAAAATGCCTCCTTCACCTCGCCGTCAACGCACTGGTCGTAAACCGTGGTGCCTAGCCCGACCGCTGTCCCGGAAGTGAATATGTCCTTGCCGCCGTCAGTATCAGTGCACAGGCTTTCACACGTGCCTTTGCCGATAACCGTTGCGCCCGCCTTCTCCGCAAGGCAAGTGTTATTGTAAGTGGCACCGTTTGTGGCGCATACCGGGTCATATGTATAGCACGCGAGCTCACCAACGCACCCGCTCAGCATCAGTGCGGCAAGCATAACAGATGCCAACAATAGAAAGTATTGGGATTGCATACGCATAAGTCTGCGCAAAAGCTTATAACCAAAAGAGGGGTGTGGCCGGTCTCACGTCGTGCGCTTTAATATTTATAAAGAATGCCCGCCAAACCACTAACGTGGGAGCTTACATCAGCAGGCTTAAGTGCAGGAACTTCAAATCCTTCAAGCGCGCCGATATGGGGCTCATTCCAGGCTTCCAGGCGATAATGGGGCCGAACGGGAGTGGCAAGAGCAACGTGTGCGACGCAATCAGGTTTGCGCTGGGCGAGATGAAATTCTCGGCACTGCGCGCAAAGAGCATCAAGGACCTCATAAGCCACGATTCCGACTATGCGGAGGTCACGCTTGATATAAGCACGCCTGATGGCGAGATCTCGGTAACCCGGCGCGTAACAAGCGATGGCAAGAGCGGCTACCGGCTTAACGGCAAGAAAGCTAAGCGTGGCTCGGTCATTGAGCTTCTCAAGAAGTATGACATTGAGAATGGCACGCATAACGTAATCGGGCAGGGCGAGGTCCAAAGGATAGTTGAGATGAACGCCGTAGAGCGCAGGAGGATAATTGACGAGATTGCAGGTGTGGCAGAGTTTGACGTAAAGAGGGACGAAGCAATGCGCGAGCTTGACGTTGTCCAGCAGCGCATAAACGAAACGAAAATACTTGTCAAGGAGAAGGAAGGGTACATCCGCGAGCTGGCGGGCGAGCGCGACAAGGCGCTCAGGCACGAGTCCCTTAAGGCCGAGGTGCACAACCTGCGCAACAGCGTGCTCCACTATGAGATAAAGCGCGCTGAGGAGGAGTACGACTCAGTGACACGTGAATATGCGCTTTGCAAGGCAAAGGTTTCTGAGATTGATTCTGGCATCGCTGGGATAGACGCAGATATAAGCGCACTTGGGGCAAAAATCAAGGAGCTTTCAGACAGCATAAACAAGAGCTCAACTGACAACAAGGCATACCGCGAGTATGAGGCGATGCGCACCGAGCTTGCGCTTGCAAATTCGCGCAAGGATACGCTGATGCAGCAGAAGGTTGAGATTGAGCGCCGGCTTGCCGAGTCTGAAGCCAAGCGGAAGGAGATTGAGGAAAGGCTTTCAGCGGCTGGCGGCTCGCTCAGCGAAAGCGAGGCCGCCCTGCTTAAGCTCAGGCAGGAGTATAATGAGATAAAGGCGCGCGTTGACCTGGCAAGGAAGCAAAACTCGGCGCTTGCAAAGGAATCTGAGGGGCTCGGTAAGGAGATAGAGGCGCTTGAGCAAGAGGTCGGGAGAAAGGATTCTGAGGCAAGCGCGCTGTCCCTAAGGATATCTGAGTGCGAGCTTAGGATAAAGGCGAAGAGCGAGGAGCGCGAGCGTGTGCTTGCGCTTTCGCAGGGCGAGGTGAGCGAGGAGCTCCAGTCAATCGCCAGGCAGATGCGCGGCCTGGAAGAGGAGCTTGAGCGCAAGAAAAAGGAGATGGAGGACCTTTTTGTCAGGGAACGGAAATGCAATGAGAGGAACGCCGAGATTGACAAGCAGCTGCTAAAGCTCAAGGAGGAGTATTCAAGGTACAAGGGCCTTGCTGCGCAAATGCAGAGTGAGGTGGTCGTCAATTTCATACGAGAATTGCGGGACAGCGGCAGCGTCAAGGGCATCTACGGGACTGTGCAGGAGCTGTGCACGTTTGACTCAAAATATGCGACTGCCATTGAGTCCGCGGTGGGAGGCCGGCTCAACCACGTGATAGTTGAGGGTGTCGCAACCAGTGATGAGGCAATAAAGCACCTGCGCGCGCGCAAGATTGGCCGCGCAACGTTCCTGCCGCTTAAGATGAACCTGCCGGGGGCGGGTGAGAAGACCCCAAACTTCCCAGGCGTGCTGGGCAGGCTTATTGACTTCGTTGAATATGACCCGAAGTTTTCAGCGCCGATGCATTACGTATTTGGGGACACGCTGCTCATAACCGACATAGAGACTGCAAGGGATGTTGGGCTGGTTGGCAAAGCGCGCCTGGTAACGCTTGAGGGAGACGTCATAGACAAGACTAGTGCGGTTACTGGTGGGTTCTTTGTATCAAGCTTGCGGCTTGGCGAGCGCAAGCGTGCGGAGGAAGTCGGGCAGAAGATTGAGGCGCTCCAGGCTGAGAAGGAGAGCGCCGTCGCTGAAATGTACGCACTGCGCGACCAGGCGACCGCCCTCAGGCGCGAGCGCGCTGAGATAGAGGTCCGCATAAAATCCCTGCAGGTTGATTCTGAAGGCCGGCTCAAGGCCGCAAAAGAGATTGAGGAGGCACGCGAGCGCGCCAAGAAGATACAGGATGAGATTGCATCTTCTGATAAGGAGCGCCGCACGCTTGTATCTGAGTATGAGAAGGTGAAGGCGGCGCTCGAGCAGGTCAAAGTGGCGCTGGCTGCAACGCGCAAGCGCAAGTCGGACATAGACTTCGCGCTGTTCAGCAAGCAGGACAATTCGCAGGAGCGGCTGGCAGAGCTCGCTGATGCCATCACAAAGGCGGAGTCAGAGCTTGCCGGCAAGAACACAGAGGGCGCTATGCTACGCAGCCAGCTTGCCGACGTGAAGTCGGCGATAGCCTCAATAAGGGGTGAGCTTTCACAGAACAAGGCTGAGCAGGGCAATACTGAAAAGCGCATCGCCTCGCTCACAGCAGAGATTGAAGAGAAGAAAGGCGCTATTGAGAAGGCAGGCAAGAAGATACGCGAGCTTATGCAGGCGCGTGATGAAGTACAGAAGAGGATTGATGCGCTTGCCGAAGAGAAGGGCATAAAGCTCAAGGGCAAGGAGCGTGTGATGCAAGAGCTTGGCAGGCTTGAGGTCCGCAAGGCAACGCTTGAGCAGCGGCTGGTTGACCTTAAGGCTGAGCTTACAGACCAGCCGTTTGAGCTCATTGAGGGCGGAATATCCAAGCTCAAGTCCGACCTGTCTGTCAAGGAGGGCGAGCTTGCGGCTATGGGGCCGGTGAACCTCCTCGCACCCAAGATGTATGACGAAAAGAAGCAGGAGTTTGACGAGATAAGTGACCGCCTATTCAGGCTTGAGAAGGAGAGGGAGGCGGTCGTGAGCATGATTGACGAGGTTGAAAAGCGCAAGATTGTAGTGTTTATGGAGGCGTTTGAGAAGGTGAACAGCAACTTCCAGGCGCTGTTTGCACAGGCGTTCGGCACAGGCAAGGCATATCTTGCGCTGCAAAAGCCTAGGGAGCCATTTGAGGGCGGGCTTGACGTGAAGCTGATACGCGGTGAATCGCGCGAGGAAAGGATTGAAGGGCTGTCAGGTGGTGAGAAATCGGTTATAGCACTGCTGCTCGTGTTCGCAATGCATATGTACAAATCTTCTGCATTTTACATACTTGATGAGGTTGAGTCTGCGCTTGACAAGATACGCAGCCGGCTGGTTGCTGACCTAATAACCAAGCTCTCGCGCAAGACACAGTTCATTGTTGTGTCGCACAATGATACTGTGATTTCAGTTGCCGAAGCGGTCTTTGGCGTGAGCAGGGTTAATGGGGAGTCACGGGTTGTGAGCCTCGCACTGAACGGCAACTTGCAGGCAAGCCTAAAGCCTCCGGCGCCCGATGTTCCAGGGGCTGGCGCTGTGCAGGAGGAACAGGTCACTGTGGAAGGCCGCGCTCCTGGCGTCCAAAAATAGGCTGATTGCGGCCCAGTGCATATTTGCTTGCTTTAATTAATTTGCGTGCAATTGTGTGATATGCCACTGCCGCCCCGCATAAGAAAGCTAATTGGAGAGACCGAGTGCGACGTCCTCATCCCTAGGTGGGAGTGGCCAAGCCCAAATTTCACATATTTTGCGGGCTGCGATATTGACCACACTATATTATATG
>JAOAKR010000028.1 GCA_026419815.1 Microcaldota archaeon
AGATGTGTATAAGAGACAGCAGAACGACTATATGAGGGGGCTTTACTTCAGGGGGATGTGAGTTTATGGGTTTGAAGGGGAACAGGCTTATAGCTCTTCTTGCATTTGCAGTGCTCGCAATGGTAATCTCGGGGTGCATAAGCTCCCCCGCGGAATATAAGAGGAATGTAATTTCCCTAAATGCAACGCCGGTAGGTGTGCCCAGTTGCATGTGCATGCTTTGCACAAACAGCACCGGCAACAAAATGTTTGACGTGTTCGTGAGCAACGATATGTCGAAGGGCGCGTGCTATTTCAGGGACAAGTGTACGCGCGAGTTCATATACTATTTCCTGCAGTATGATGATGACAACTATGTCAAGGATTTCGGTGTAGGGGTTGGCTCAACATTCACCGAGTTTGAGGAGTCAAACCTGCGGTGCGGCCTGGGCGAGGATTATGCGGTCCGCGTGCTTTACAGCAAGTACCGCCCGCCGATTTATGACAAGGAAATGCTGTTTGGCACGTGGGACAGCGAAGAGGGCGATACAATTGAATGTATGCTTGAGAAGGGCGTGCTGCCCATCTACGTAATATATACGGAAGGCACTTATGTGCAGGATGGCTGGCTTGATGACTTTATGGACCAGCTTGATGCTGAAGGCGGCTCAATTGAATCGCAGGTTGAGAATGTGATAATAGTGCCGGAAGCTAAGTTTACTGAAGAGATGGCACAAAACGTTTCAAGGCAGGTTAACAAGATATATTCGCTATGCAAGCCTGAGATTGGATACGAATGCCTTGAATGGGAGGGAGGGTATGACCCGCATTATCCTCAAACGTGCAAAAGGAAAGTCAACGTGCAAAGGAGGGGATGCAACGTTGCGGTGTTCCCCGCACAGGGAAACCCGCCAAACATTTATGGGGATACCCCTGAGGAGGACAGGATATTCAAGGCTCTTGATGCGTTGAATAGCACCAGGAGTATGGATAAGGTCAGCGCGGTAATAACAACACTTGAAGTAAACCGCGAAGAACATAAATGCGATGCCCATTATGCGCTCGCGCTGGCGGCAAACCGCAGCAGGATGGTGCTGAACAAGTATGGCAAGCCAACATTCCTGCTTTTATCAATAAGCAAGGATTGTGAGGCCAACAAGACCAAGATTGCACAGGTTGCATACACTTCAATTGAGATTCTAAGGCAGGTGGGCGTGTTTGGGATGGCATATTCGCAATATTTTGCCTCGGACGGCAACCCGCTTAGCGTCAGTGGCTCGGCGCTCCCACTCGCACGTGACACTAACCAGCTGGATAACAAGGAATGGATGAAATTGTGCAACTACTATACTGCACCAAATCCTTACAGGAAAGAGCCGGTGGTGTTCCAGTCAAATGGGGTTAACTTTACTACTGAGTGCGACTTCACATCAAACAGCCAGATGCGCATCATAAACAGCAGTGACCTTGACAAGCTTGAGCCTAAAACCAACAAGATTGACCTGAGCAAGGATACTGAGAAAAAATACAAGCTGTGCGTGCCCGAAGTTGATTTTGGTAGCCTTGAAGATATCGCATCTTGCTGGGAGGAGTGGGATAAATATGAGGTGCCCACAGAGCAAAGCGATTGCAGCGTAGGCTACCCATCGGTTGAGCTTAACGCTGAGCGGTGCGGCCTTAGCAGGCATTTGCTACGTGCGCTTTACAGTGAGAATATACGCATAACCGACTGCAAGGAATGGTATGACACAGAAAAAGAGCTTGCAGACAAGAAAATCATAACTATTGCGAATATAAAGCCGGGCAGCAGTGACTTGCAGGTTGCCGCGTTTATGTTTGCGCTCAAGAAAAGCGAGCCGGATGTTTACAAAAAGGTGCTAAACAGCCAGCCGGTTTATGGGCAACACATATCTCCATCTGAGCCCTGCGGGCTTTGCAACGGGGTTGAGGACGAGAATGGCTACCTCCATTACTACAGCATACCGTGCAGGGTGATAAAGAAATACCAAGAATATAGGGATGAGTGCAAGATTGAGGACTTGTTTGACGAGATTACCGGGGTATCGCGTGAGCGGCCCGCAGAAGCAGAAGGCGGGCAATAGGTGCGCGTTAGCTTCACGTTATTTTGCCAGCTCTTGTGCGCCTTCAATGACTTTTTCCATTGCCTCCTCAAGCAGCGCGCTGTCGCACGCAAACACCACACGGAAATACCCTTCCTTGCCGAAGCCGGTGCCTGGCACCACAACAACACCCTTGCCCATTATGAGATGCCTTGCAAGCGCCGCGCTGTCAGGCGCTTTCCAGTTCATCTTGATGAACGCATAGAACGCGGCATCAATCTTGCCGACGCTGAGCGTGCCGCCGCTCCTGGAAACGTGCTTTTGCACTATGGCCGCATTTCTCTTGAGCAATGAAAGGTAATCACTGAAGAATGACGTATCCTTCAGGATCGCGGGGAGCGCATACTGGAATGGTGCGGGCGGGCACAGGCGCATCTGCAGCAATTTCTCAAAATTGTTGCGCAGCTTGAGCATCTGCTTGCTCCGGCCGAACACTGCCCAACCGCACCGCCAGCCGGGAACCAAGTGCGATTTTGAGATGCCGCCAAGCGTGATTATGTTTTCTTCTTCCGCCCCGTACATCGCATACGCCATCTGCTGGCCGCCATATATAATTTCAGAGTATATCTCATCTGAAATTAGTATTGAACCTCTTGAGAGAACAGTTTCGCGTATCTCATCAACCTGCTTGCGTGAGAGGCACGAGCCCATCGGGTTGTTGGGGTTGATAAGCACGCACGCCTTTGTATCCCCCTTTATGCTTTCACGAAGGCTTGCAATGTCAGGGATGCCGTCGTCATCCAGCTCATAATAATGTATGCGCACACGGTTGAGCTGTGCAAGGTTCTCATAAAGCGGGTAGTACGGGCGCGGCAACGATATTGAGTCCCCGCTGTTGAACAGCGCAGTGTATAGCAGGGACATTGCCTCGCTTACACCGGAGGTTAGGTATATATCTTCGCTTGGGGCGGTGATGCCCTTGCTCCCGTAAAATTCTGATACTGCCTGCCTGCCTTCCGGGCAGCCGAATGAGTGTGAATACCCGTTCCTACCGGCTGAGACGGCCGTGCAGGCGGCATCGCACACGCTTTTAGGGGTCCGCACACCAAGCTTTACTGGGTCCCCGATGTTCAGGTAATACATCTTCCTCCCCTTGGCGTGCTGTGCAGCCAACGCCTCAATCGCGCGTATTGAATATTCAATGCCTTCCAAATTCCCGGAATAGAGCTCCATGCCCTATGTGTTGCGGGCAACATTTAAAACTATGACCGCTGAATAGTTGTAATATGCCGGTGATTGACGAAGTGTCACTTGCGCTTGTTGAAAGCCATTTCAGCAAATCACTTAAAAAGCCGGTGCAAGCTGACATCCTGATTGGGACAAGCCATAAATGTGCTGTGCTTGAGGAGATTTGCAACAGGATAAGCGAGCGCTCCAACGGCAAGATTAAGTTCAGGAAGGTGCGCTCGGATGATGCGCCTGGTGTGCGCATACTGCCCAATTTCACCTATCTTGGCCTGCCAACCGGTACTATGGCGGGCACGTTTGTGCATATGCTCGCAGATGCATCTTCCGGCGAGCTGTTTACGCCCAAACCTTTGCAAAAGGAGATTGCTGCACTGAAAGGGAAAATTGAGGTAGTTTCAGTGATAGCGGTATCAAACATTGAGTCGGCCGGGCAAGCGCGCTGGGTGTATGAGCTCGCGCGCCTATGCCCGAAAATCAATGCAACTGTAATTGACGGGGTCACTTTTCCTGAGGTGCCTATCCGGCTGGGCGTGCGCTTCACACCGACCACCATAATCAACAAAAAGGTGCGGGTGATTGGGATGGCCGGGCCGGAAGAGCTCCTCGCAAAAATAAGGCTTGCCCTGCAAGAATAATGGTGCCTGCCGGCAAAAAGCAGGCTACACACCCGCGCAGCCCACAGCTACCTCTTAACGTATACTGTCTGCGTTGGGAAAGCCATCTCAACCTTTTCCTTGTCAAGCACTCTCTTTATCTCAAGGTTGACTTCGTGTGCCGTTTCCCGTAGCTTGGACGGGTCCCTAAGCCAGTACCACGCGCTTATGTTGAGCGCATATGCGCCAAATTCGCTGAACCTCACGTCGCATCTCTCAACGTTAGGGTGCATCTTGAGCACACCCTCAACCAACCCTATTGCGCGCTTGAGCTTAGCATAACTGGTGCCATAAGTAATGCCAATCACTATGTCAACACGCCGGCTTTTGGCGGCGGTCACATTCTCAACAATCTCGTTTGATATCTTGTTGTTGGGCACTACAAGCATCGTGCCTGACGGCGTCTCAAACCGCGTGGTGCGCATCCCAACCTCCTGCACCGTGCCTGCAAACGAGCCGAACTTGACAAAATCCCCTATCTTGAACGGCTTGCCAGTGAATATCACCAGCGAGCCGATGAAGTTGCTTATTGTATCCTGTGCAGCAAGCGCCACTGCAAGGCCGCCGACACCTAGCCCTGCAACCAGAGCTGTGACGTCATACCCGAAATTGCTGAGCAGGAATACGAGGGTCAGTATGACTATCACGACTTTTATTCCCCTTCTGAGTATGGGAAGCAGCTGGTCGTCAAGCTTTGACTCGGATTTCTCAACGTATGGCTTGAAGTAATGGACAACCAGCGTATCAATTACCCTGAGTATAAACCACGCAACATTGATTATCACAAGGATCTTGAAAATGCTGTTTATGAAATCGTAAGCAGGTGTGGCGGGCGTGAGGTAAAGTACCGTGCCGAAATATAGGCCCCCTATCATCACGAGCATCGTGATAGGATGCTCAATTATGTCAATGAGCATATCATCAAGGTCGGTCTTAGTTTTCTCGGTCAGCCTGCGCACGTATGTCTTTATGAAGTAATATATGCCCTTGGAAAGCAGCACGAACAATAGCACAGTGCCGAGCAGCATCCCATACTGCATAAGCGTGTTTCCGAACAGCTCAGATGTGAATGACAGCCCCATAAACTCCATAGCATTTTTCGGAAAACTAAACATTAAAAAGCTATGAGATGTGAATAGATAGCGCCTTTTGCGAACGCAAAAGCGTGCCGTTATGGCGAAGCCTCCAGAATGCACGAACGCGTGGGACCCACACAATACGGTTGCTGGGGGTTGCGAAGGGGCCGCTGGAGCCCCACACAATACGGTTGCTGGGGGTTGCGAAGGGGCCGCTGGAGCCCCTTCGGCCGAGGTGGCAGAACCCGGTAATGCGTACGCCTTGAGTAAGGCAGGACGGCCAGGCCGTTCCGCTATTGAAAGAGAGCGTATGCCCGCAAGGGCTTGGGAGTTCAAATCTCTCCCTCGGCGCTTTTTTTTTAAAAATCAGATGCCCAGTGAGGACATCATATCCGAGACCTTATGCACTTCTATTGTGTTGGTGACACCGGAAGCTTTTGTGCGGACCGCTGCCGCAAACACAACTGTGTCCTCTTCATCAAGCAGCCCCCTTTCAAGGCATAGCAGTGTGGCACGCGGAATGATGTGGCGCTCGGGCTTCTTGGTCCAGCGCACTGGATACACATTGTAAAGCAGTGACATCTCTAATGCAACTTCAGGCTCTGTTGTTATTGCAATAATCGGCTTGTGTATCTTAAATCGGGAGATGAGCCGCGCGCTATACCCCGAGCGTGTTATCACAACTATCTTTGTTACCTGCTTGTTGAGCGCAATCGTCCTCAGCGTCTTGCTAAGCATATCCGATATTGGGTCAATCGCAGGGTTGCGCAGGTCATCAGGCACTTTGGACCGCACATACGGTGCAACACGCGCGCCCACCTTCTTTATCTGCCTTATCGCCTGGAGCGGATACTTCCCAACTGCCGTCTCGTTTGAGAGCAGGATTGCATCGGTACCGTCAAGCACTGCGTTTGCAATATCGCTAACCTCGGCACGTGTAGGCATCGGCTTATCCACCATTGAATAAAGCACCTGGGTTGCGACAACACTCGGCTTGGCATAGTTGTTTGCCAGCCCAACGATGCGCTTCTGCAGTATGGGCACTTCCTCAGCGGGCACTTCAATCCCAAGGTCGCCGCGTGCGATCATCACACCGTCGGCCTCCGCCAGTATGCTCTCTATGTTTGATACGCCCTCCTTGTTCTCTATCTTCGCAATTATCTTGGCGCGCGTATACTCGCGCGCCTCACGCACGTCCTCGTATGTGCGCGTGTACGACAGCGCTATGAACGATGGGTTTGTCGCCTTAAGGACACTAATATCAGACT
Organism: Microcaldota archaeon; assembly: GCA_026419815.1. Classification (GTDB taxonomy): domain Archaea; phylum Micrarchaeota; class Micrarchaeia; order CAILAH01; family CAILAH01; genus DYJQ01. The sequence continues at coordinate 6,285 of JAOAKR010000028.1, forward strand.
GCTTAAGTATGGGAAACTCAAGCGAGCGGCCCCTAAGATTCACGGCCATCCTGTCGCGGATGCACACATCATCAACCGCCTTAAGCGTAAGTGTCTGCCCGCGCTTGCCGATTACTCGCAGCTCGCACATCCCATCATCAAGATACACCGAGTCGCCCTCATCAATATGCTCGTGGAGCGGCTGGTCAAGCCATACGCGGCCTTCCCCTTTGCAGCTTACATCAAGCGTGCCGCCCTTATTCAAGTTGATTTTCTCGCGTGTGTGCAGCCGCACTTCCGGACCGCTCGTGTCAATCATTATGGGGCGGTTGTATTTCCGGAGCAGGTTGAACGTGCGCACCGCAACCTCAGGCTCCTGGTGTGAAATGTTCTGCCTTATGACATCGGCCTCCGCACACACTTGCGAAAGCAGCTTGCTGTCGTAAAGGGAAGGGCCGTAAGTGGCAATCACTTTTACCATATGCTACATATACCCCACAACAAAATAAAAGCCCTACATAGCATCTGCACGCCTCCGAACTAATGAGTTAACGCCTCTTGGCCTAGCGAGGGGAGGATTGCTTGGCCGTATTGGCAGGCAAACTGCGGGACCGTATCCGAAAAACTTTAAATTAGTTCCATATCCTAAATCCAGCACGGGCTCCTGTAGTCTAGTCCGGTCAAGGACGTTGGCCTCTCACAGCCAACCAGAGGGGGAGAGCCCCCTCAGGTTTCCTGGGGATTCCTTGCACCCCCCTTCAACGGGGTGAGTCCTCAGCCAACCAGAGGGGGAGAGCCCCCTCAGGTTTCCAAAGCTGGAGAACGCCGAAGACCCGGGTTCAAAAGAAGGGTGAGGGAGTGCCCTCCACCTTCTTAACTGAAAATCCCGGCAGGAGCTTTCTTATTTTTAAATATTGAGGGAGATGTAATGCCTATGAAAGGGGTCATTTTTGCGCTTGCGCTAGCAATACTATTGTGTGGCTGTGTGGCACAGCTCGGCGAGGAAACTGGGGGCCAGCCCACTAATGAAACTGGGAATGTGGGCGAGGTCGGGAACGAAAGTGCTGAGGCACCGCAAAACATAACCGTCGGGCCCTGCACCGCACCTACGCAGGGCGAGGTTGACGCGTGCCTGCTTGCCGAGGGGCTGTGCGAGAGTATAAAAGATGGCAATATGCACGATGAATGCCTTTTGGGAAAGCTCTCTTGCGGTGGCATTTTGGATAGTGCGTTGCGTGATGAGTGCAACACGCGGGCGCTCCAATGGCAATGCGCAAATGCGACGGATGTTGGCCTTTGCAAAGCGATAAGAAGCGGGGATTGGAAACATTGTGGCAGCAATACCGCCTGCATAATAGGATATGCTAATGCCACACATAACAGCAGCGTGTGCACGCTCATAAGCGATTACAACGCAGTTGCCTGCCGGGCAATCGTTGAGGGGAACTATAT
>JAOAKR010000029.1 GCA_026419815.1 Microcaldota archaeon
ATGTGTATAAGAGACAGGCTCACGGCTCACGATTGCAGCGTGCGATGTTATCCCACCCTCATCAGTTATGATTGCGCTTGCGCGCCGCATCGCTGGGACATAATCTGGAGAAGTCATTTTGGCAACGAGCACATCGCCTTTCTGGACCTTGCCTATCTCCTTTGGGCTGGGTATGATGCGCACTGGGCCGGTTGCGTGGCCTGATGTTGCACCGAGGCCGCGCACCAAAATTTTTGCTGATGACACGTCAGCGAGCTTTTGCTGTGCGGCCGTGCCGCTGCCCTTGCCGAGCGTGGTGATCGGCCTGCTCTGGACTATGTAAATTGCGCCGTTTGAGTATGCCCACTCAATATCCTGCGGCTTGCCGTAATGCTGCTCAACCTTCGCGCCGAACCTTGCCAAGTCAACGATATACTTGTCCTCAATCTTCTGCTCGCGGCGCAAGTCCTCCTTGACGTTCACGTGGACGGTCTCACTGCCAACCCGCGTTATCATAAAGCTCTGCTCAGATATGCGCTTGTCAAGTATCTTGAAATCTTTCTTTGAGACCTTGTATGTGTCAGGAGTGACCGCTCCAGACACTATCGCCTCGCCCAATCCGTACACCGCCTCAACAACAATCACATTCTCATCGTTGCTTACTGGGTCAACAGTGAATGTGACGCCCGATTTCTCGGACTGCACCATCTCCTGCACTACCGCTGCCAGGCCGACCTTCTCGTGGCCAAACCCCTGCTCCTCACGATAGAATATGGCGCGCGCGCCGAACAATGACGCCCAGCACTTCTGCACCGCAACCAGCAGTGACTCCTCATCCGGCACGTTCAGGTACGTCTCCTGCTGGCCCGCAAAGCTTGCCTCCGGCAGGTCCTCTGCGGTTGCAGAGCTGCGCACCGCAACGAAATACTGCTCCTCTTTCCCGCGGAGCGTCTTGTAAGCCTTCCGTATCTCCTTCTCAATATCCTTGGGCATCTTGCCCCCGAGGATGAGCGCCTTTATCTCCTCGCTTGCGGCCTGCAGCTGTGCAGCATCATAAATGTTTGTGCCTTTCAGTATGCGCTTTATTCTGTCGCCTATCCGTGCTTCCTCAATGAACTTAAAGTATGCCTCGCTGGTCACAACAAACCCTGGCGGCACTGGCAGCCCCGCACGGTACATCTCGCCCAGGTTTGCGCCTTTACCACCCGCAATCCCGACATCATTCTTTGACAAGTCGCCGAACCAAGCAATATACGCCATAACTAAGCACCAACACCTACTCACTGCCAAACCTTAAATACATTTAAAGGTTGGCGGGGATTAACCAGTGATGATTGAGCTTATGCTGGTGCTCCAGCTTATCATACTGCTTAACCCGCTGTCATCTTTCCCCTTACTGCTGAAGGCATACCAGGAGAAGCTGAACGTCAGGAGGATTGCCGTGCAGGCAATACTGCTCGCGTTCGTGATTGCGGTACTGATAGTGATCTGTGGCCCGCTGCTGTTCTCGGTGTTCGGCGTGAGCATTGACTCGTTCAGGATAGCGGGGGGTGTTGTGCTGTTCCTGCTTGGTATTGACACGGTGCGCCCGCGCGAGGAGAACCATACGCACAAGAAAGGCGTTGACGAGGTTGACGGCTTAATCTCAATAATAGCAACACCACTGCTAACCGGGCCGGCAACCATCTCATTTGTTGCGATAAAGACCGCTGAGATAGGCACACTCCCAATGCTTGCAAACCTCGTGCCTGCATTCATAATCACCGGTGCGGTATTCATCGGCGGGTCTTTGGTGGTGCATAGGATTAACCACAAGATTGTGAGCATCCTGTCGCGCGTGCTGGGGCTGTTCCTTACCGGGATGGCGATAGAGATGATTTCCCTGGGGATGAGGGGCCTGTTTTATGCGTAATCACCCGCAAACCAAAACCTTTAAATTCGTGCGATAACGAATAAATTGCGATGCTATTCAGGAGTATAAAGGGAAGGAAAGAGAGGGATGAACTGCGCGAGCACGCGTTTAATTTCATTGAGATACTTGAGAGCAAGGCGCTTACGCCGCGGCAGGTGGAAAGCACGTTCAGGGCACTCCTGCCGCAGGCAGCACGGCTTGGTGACGTCTGGCTGCTATCCCTGCTTATGCACAGGGGCGCATCAAGGCAGGCGCAGCCCTGCGAGAGGGCGCTGCTTGAGGCGGCGGCCGCAAGGGAGCATAAGGCAGCCCAAGCAATCCTGGCGTTCAAGCCGCCTATAGGGAAGGAAACGCTTGACAATGTGTTGCTCCTTGCGGCACAGCAAAATGCCAGCGAATTGATACCGCCCCTATTGCTTGGCGGTGCCTCTGTGAACGCGCGCGCAAAGAACGGCGACACCGCACTCATAGTGGCATTGCGTGCGGGCGCTAAGGATGCCGCGCACGCGCTGATTCTCGGGGGTGCGGATGTAAGCGTATGCGGTGAGAAAGGCACGCCGCTTATGCACGCGGCCGAACGCGCGTATTATGACCTGTGCGACCTGATGCTGTGCCTCGGTGCAGACCCGCTTGTGCAGGTGTGCGGTTACAGGGCTATTGACTGCGCACGCGATGCCAAAACGTTCAGGATAATTGACAAGTGGCGCACGATAAGGCTTTTATCGCAGTTCAAGGAATTCCACCACTCAATTTAGGGCTTTACGTGCAAGAAATGCATTGCAATCACGCGTAGGGGCGAGAGTATCCCGCTATTAGGCGCGGCTTTACGCGCAAGAAGTTTATCCCCACCACCTAATCAAGCGCGGGCAATAGGGTTTTGCGCCCCTTGCCATACGCACCTGCAATGCGTTCCCCTTACATATTCCGTATTACTGGGATGCCGAGCACGCGCAGGCACTTCTCAAGTGTTGCCGCAAACCGTGCCACCAGGCGTTTCCTGCCCTCGCACACATCTTTCGGCGCCCCCACGACACGGCACTTCGCGTAGAATGCGTTGAATTCCGAGCACAGCGCAAGCGCATAATCCGCAATCCTGTGCGGCTCATATAGGGTAGCTGCCTTGTTGAGTACCTCACTAAACCGTGCAATTGCAAGAATTAGTTTATGCTCTTCAGGCTCACTATACTGCAATGCGCCGCGCCAATTAGCATCTATGGGTTCCTTGTCCAGTATGTGCAGCGCGCGTGCGTATGAATATTGCAGGTATGGCCCGCTGTCACCCTCAAACGTAAGTGCCTTGTCCCACTCAAACACAAGCTCCTTTTCTGGGCTTATGCGTATGAACGAGAACCTGATTGCCGAGACGCCGACTGCCCGCGCAATCGCTTCCCGCTCATCCCCAGTGTATTCCTTGAACCTGCTGCTTATGAGGGCACGTGCACGCTCAACGCTTTCCTGGAGCAATTCATCCGCTGAATATCCCATCCACGTGCCCTTCCTTCCAGAGAACCTGCCTTCTTTGAGCCGCGCGTGGCCGTATGCGATGTGTACATACCTCCGGCGCGCATCCGCAAGCCCGGCCATTTCAAGGGCCACACGCACAACCTTCTGCGGGTATTCCTGCTCAACACCGATTATGTTTATTGCAGTGTCTGCATTGTTGTACTGCGCGCCTGCCGCGCCATCGTCACAGCTCGTAACAACCGTGCGCCCGCCAACAGTTCTTATCCCAGAATCCCCGAATTTCAGGTGCGCATCAATGAGCCCAAGCTTCCACATCTGGAACGCAATGTCCTTTGCAGTATAAGTTGCAACCCCGTTTGATCGCACAATAACCTTATCAGCGTCTTCCAGCCCCTTGAATTCTGGGTGTGTGCCAAGCCGTATCACTTTGCACCCTGCGTTCTTGCCCTCACGCTCTAGCACGAGCACGCCTTCCCTCTCAAGGAGTGTGAGGCATTTTGAGAGCAGGCCGGCTCGGACGATATCGCTCTCCCACACGAGCACGTCCTGTGCAATCCCGTAAGCATTAAGGGTTTGTGCCTGTGCCTCTACGCATCTGCGGCACATCTCCCTGCCCTTTGCACACACGTCGCCCCCGTGCTCAAGCCCGTGCATTATCCCCTCTACCTTGGCCTTAAGTGCCGGGTCTGACTCCATTTGCGCCGCAACCTCAACATACTGCTCGCCGAGCAGATGGTCAAACTTCTTGCCGGCCTGCACACCGCCCTGCCCAATGTAATAGCACAGGCTTTGCGCAACCTGGAGACCGAGGTCGTCAATGTAATTCATCCTTACAACAGTATTGCCGCATTCAGACAGTAGGGATGATATGCAGTCCCCCAGTATTGCATTGCGCAGGTGGCCGATGTGCAGCGGCTTGTTGGGGTTGACGGATGGATATTCAACTATTACTTTTCCGCTTTTGCGGGGGGCGCATGTTTCAGGGCCCTCCGCCTGCGAGATGAACCCCGCATAAAACTCAGGTGTGAGCGTGAAATTGATGTATCCCCCGGAAACCGATGCGCGTGCATAACTGATGGCCGAGAGATGCGGCAGGATGCGCTTGGCAATCTCTTGCGGCGGGAGCTTGGCGTCCTTTGCCACGCGCATTGCTATCCGGCACTCAATATCCACACCCTCAACGCCGCCGTCCTGCACAAGCAGTGCGACCTCCTCCTCAGGCATGTTGAGGCCGAACTCCTGTTTGAGTGCGTGCGATATTTGCAATGCAATACCCTTTTTTGCCTCAAGCGTATCCATATGGGCACCTTTTATCCGCAGCATTCATTTAAGGACCTTCCCAGTCTTCATATACCACAGGCAAAGGTCCAGCTTGCCCAGCGGCATATGCATCGCATCTGAAACCTGCCGTAGCACGTGCTCAACTGCAATATACCTCCTTTTGCTCATAGTTTTGAAATCCCCAATAAGGCCATATTCGCGCAACAGGGAGAGAACGTGCTTGTCAAGTATGGCCACATCGCCATACCCCACATTCCTCAGGAAATGGCTTGCTTCCTTGTACCCCATCCCCTTCACATTGCCCACAAGCCACTCTCGCGCCCTGTACGGGCTGCCAAGCGCGCGCACTTTCTTCTTAAGCTGCCCATCGTGCTTCCTGGCAAGCAATATGTACCTGGCACGTGTATTGTAAAACCGCGAGCCGGCTTTCTTAAGCACGGCGGCCATCCGGGCAGGCGGCGTTTTCGCAAACCCGCCATACCCAAGCCGCTGCTGCACACGCATACCCATCTCAGCGGATGCGTTTGCAGTGAGCAGGCAGAAGCACATCTCCTCAAACCATTTTTGGCCGCTTGCCCGTTGCATCCTGGCGAGCTCGCCCCACCTCTCCTCTATCAGTGGCATGGCAGGGGCGCACTCGCGCGCAACCGCCGCTGCAAGGCGGCATACCTCCTGCCCCGGGTTCTGCTTCCTGTGCCAGTGCTTATGCCTGCACGCGCGTGCAAGCGAAGACGCATCAAGCATATTTGATATTACCCAGCCAACCTTTTTAATGTGAGCAGGCAGTGCCTACAGGATTTGCCGATCTGGAAACACAATACTATTGCGCACAACTTTTAAGGGCAATATCAAGCATCCTTTTTCCCAATTTTTTTCATAAGCTCCTCAGCGTCAACCTGGAGCCTGTACTTTGAAAGGATTGCCTTGGGATCATCACCCTCACTTGCAATTAGCGCATCCAATTCTTTGCCCGTGACCTTCTTGAGCCCACCTAACTCTATTGCCTCACGCACACCAACTTTTTTTACCAGTACATCGCGCAGCACTTGCTCAACAGCCTTCTTTGTTATCCTGCCCTCAGAGCACAGCATTATCGCCTCAACAATCACGCCGTCATCAAGCGAATCAGTGTCCAGCCCTTCACGGGAGAGCGTCTTGAGCGTATTAGTGAACGTGACCGCCGCAATCATAGGGTTTGCGCCGCCCGCAACCGCAGAGAGGTATGCGTGCAAGCGCTTGGACCTGAACAGCTGCTCGGCAAGATCCCTGTTTGTCTGCATCTCCAGCTCCTTAAGGACCACCTCAGGGTCTTTTGGCACGTACTTTTCAGCCTCGTGGAGCATCTCACCAGTGACATCAATCCCCTGCAAATCAGTCTCTGGGTACATCCTAGCCCCCGACGCCATCGGCCGCATATACCGCGTGTCGCCGTTGCCAAGCGATTTCCTGGTTTCAGCGGGCACCTCGCGCATATACGCCCTCCTTACAATTTCCCTGAGCGCAAGCTGCATCTTCCTGCCGTTTGCGCCCACAAGTATTGCGTATGAATCGCCAGCTGAAACACCCAGCGCGCTTTCAACGGTCGCCCGGTCAATCCCATACTTTTGCAAGTCCTCATCGCCGTGTATCATCCCACCGAACCCAAACGGCCGCGCGTAATCGCTCACCTCAGTGCCGTACCTCCTCCCCCCAAACAGCTCCGTGCCCATCACGCCCCGCAATCCCGGCAGCTTCACGGCAATCGCACGCGCCCCCCCGGCAATAGCTTTTGCAAGCCATCCCTTTGCGTTTTTTATGCATTCAGTAACATCAGCCGGCACAGCCTCAGGCACTTTTGCGGGGATACGCCTGCAAATCCCAATAAGCATCTTTTGCCGCTGCACCTCGTTCTCCACAATTAGCGGTATCTCGTCAAGCTCCTGCACGCCCTTAATCTCAACGCGCGCACCGCCTGGTATTGATATGTTGAGGTCTTGCCGTATCGTGCCGATGCCGCGCGCAGCCATCCCGGTCATCCTGAGCATCATGCCTATTGCAAGCGCAACATCGCGCGCCTCATCACCGCTTGATATGCAGGGCTCCGTGGCAATCTCAATAAGCGGTATGCCCAGCCTGTTGAGCGCAAACCGCGTGCCGTTGCCGCCGTCAACGATGCCTGCACTTTCCTCCTCTAAGCACAAGGTCTGTATCCCTATCGTTTTGCCGCCAGATTTAAGTGCGCCGCCGAGCGACACAATTGCAGTCCTCTGGAAGCCGGACGTGTTGCTTCCATCAATCACCGCCTTCCTCATCACATAAATACGGGCCGGGATGCTCGCCCCCAAGTATCTTGACACTGCAAGCGCAACGAGCAGTGCAGTGCGGTCAATATCGTGCGGCGGCTCCTCATCAAGCTCAACAAGGCAGTTGTTTGGGTAAACTTCATATGTGAACTCTTTCCCGCGCATCTCCTCCTGCACGGATGCAATATCCAGTTCGCCGAGCTCGCTGCGTACACTGTGCAATCTCCGCGTTATTGTGAAAAGCGGGCCGCCCACACTTTCAGACGGACACCTGCAAAACAGCTTGCCCGTGCTGAGCCGCTGGTGTATCTCAAGCCCAATCCTTATGCCGTCCCCATTATCAGCCATATGCTCCCCATCAGCCGGATTTAGGCGGGTTCCTTGCACGCTTGTAGCACTCCGCAGCTTGCTCCGGGTATTCAGAAGCATTTATCCTTGCGCAGTCCTCCTCCTTTACCTTCCCATCAACTATTGCATTGCTGAAGCACGCAGTTTTCCCAGAAACCATTATGCTCTCGCAATAGTGCGGCTTGTAATACTTCTGTGCCACGACTGAGATGCAGAAGTCCCTGTCCTTATATGGCTCGTAGGTAAACGTATCAACAATCTCAAGGCAGGGCGCAATAGTGCCGGTTGCCATTGCAACTGAAGTGTAGCCCGCCCGCCTGTTCGGATAGTAAAGGATATTGGCGCACAGTGAATATTCGCCCGAAGCCAGCGCAACCGCTGCGTAGCATTCTTCCCTGTATTCGCTCGTTGATATAGGCTCGCAAATCCTGCCATCCATCCCCGTTATGCGGGAGGACTGCT
>JAOAKR010000030.1 GCA_026419815.1 Microcaldota archaeon
CGGCACCGATACGATGGGGTATAGTGCGGCGGCGGCCTCATTTATGATTGCGAATCCCGCAAGGCCGGTCGTGTTCACTGGCGCACAGCGAAGCAGTGATAGGGGCTCATCGGACAGCAGGGAAAATTTCCTTAATTCGCTGGAGTATGCGCTCAACGGCAGGCCTGGCGTGTTCGTATGCATGCACTCCACCACAGACGATGGCAGGGGGGACGTCCATCTTGGGACACGTGTTAGGAAAATGCATACTTCAAGGAGGGATGCGTTCAAAAGCATTAACGCAAAACCGGTTGCGAGCGTAAGCGGGGGAAAGATTGTGTATAACTGGGATTACTCCCCAAATAGGGGGAAGATGTCCCTGAGCGCGAACTTCAGCGATAGCGTGGCGCTTGTCTGGGTGCACCCAGGCATCAAGCCGAAATTCATATCCGCACTTTCAGGATATGATGGTGTGGTGCTTGCTGGCACTGGGCTCGGGCACGTGCCATCTAACCCGTTCGGGGACAAGGATGCCGTGCCAATCATAAGGGAAGTTGGCGAGCTGGTCAAATCAGGGGTTATTGTTGCGGTCGCCCCGCAAACGATATACGGAAGGATAAACCTCAATGTTTACACTGCCGGAAGGATGCTTAACGAGGCGGGGGGTATTGGGCACTTGTGTGACTGGCTTCCAGAAACAGCGTTCGTCAAGCTCAGCTGGGCGCTTGGCCAAACAAAGGATGCCAAGCGTGTGCGCGAGATTATGCTTACCAACTATGCTGGTGAGATTTCAGCAGCCAGTGGGGCAGACTTGTTCGGTGGTGAGGCATTCTGATTGAACTGGCGCCATCTTTTTGGCTGCAGTTCGGGGCTGCCGGCCTTGCAATGCTTGCATTCATAGAGGCAATTTTCTTCCCGCTGCCACCTGACCTGATACTCATCCCGCTTGCCTTTGCAGACCCACAAAACGCACTGCTGTATGCACTGGTTGCGACGGTATTCTCCGCGCTTGGCGGCGTCGGGGGGCACTGGGTAGGCGCCACTGCCGGCAAGGCGCTTATGGAAAAATTCGTTTCAAAAAGGCACGCGCACCTGGCCACCCGCATATACAAGGAGCACGGCCCGCTTGCACTTGGGGTTGCTGCGCTAACGCCCATCCCCTACAAGGCATTCACAATACTCTCAGGGATATTGGGGATGGACTGGAAAACGCTGTTTGCAGTCTCACTCATTGGGAGAGGCATACGGTTTTTTGCGGAGGCTGCGATGATTATGATATATGGTGATGACGCGCTCGCATTCATTTCAGGCAACTTTGAGATGGCTGCCATAGCGGCTTGCGTGCTCCTGACATTGATTTACCTGTGCTACATCTACATAAAGAAGAAATACATGTAATCGCGGCAGCGATAATTGTATGAAATCTTTGATTCGACTGTGCCACATAAGAAATGCTGTGATCGCCGTAAATGAGAAAAAATATCGTTAGCTTGATTGACTGTGCTAAATAAATCTGTGATCAGATCGTAAATGAGAAAAAAAGTTTAGAGCTTGATTTGACTGCGCTACATAAAAATCTGTGATTCAGAATGTGAAAAAAGATATTGTGCAGCCCTTTGCCTGTGATCTGGCCATGAAGGGAGAAGCGGTAATTGTGCGAAATCAGCCCCTTGTTATTGCGAGCCCTGAACGTCTGAAGCGATAATTGTATGAAATCAGCCTTTAATGGCGACTATTGCTGATGCGACGTCACCGTGCTTCTTGAGCGCCTCAATTGCCTGCTCGCGTGTTGCGCCAGTGCCTTCCATAACCAGCTGTATGTCCTCCTCGCTGAGCGGCAATTCCTCGCGCACCTTCCCTGAGATGGTATATGTAGGCACGCCCTTGGCATCACTCATCTCCATTCCCTTTGGCGAGTCTATGATGATGCTGCTGCCTTCACACTCAATAACTACGCGCTTGGCCTCAACTGGCTTCACCTTGATGCCAAGCTGGCGCATAAGCGCTTGCATCTGGCGCGGATCTGTGGGGAACATGGGATTAGATGCTCTGTAAATAATATAAGTGCTTATCCCTGCCGTGTCAAGCCCGCCTAATGAGCCCGCCCGTGCCCTTGAATAAGCCTTACGAGCGGGTGCGACCTGTAAAACGAAATTGCAAAATTTGCGCAAAGCACACCGGCAACGTTTGCGGACAAGTCAATAAGGTCAAACTGCCTGTACGGGAGGAATGCGTGTATCGCCTCAAGCATAACTGCAAGCATTACCGCATACCTGAACGCGTAATGCCTGCCCTTAAACAGGTGGGCGAGCTCTGCGGCCACGTACAGCCCGAAAAAAAGCATAAAATGCATTGCAAGGCTTTGCAGAGGGGTTATATGAAGGTTTTGTGGGAGAGGCAAGAGCAGGAGCAGTGCGAGTATAAAGGTGTAAAGCAGGAGGATGTGCTTCCTGAAGCGTATTACTGGCTTGAGCATATGGCCACCAACGGCACAAAATAGTCCATTGCAAAGCTTATAATGTGATATGGGCATCGGTGGCCTGCAATTGCCGGGCTCTCGGCAACCAAAACGCAACTGGATATAAAGGTTGCTGGTAAATTATGGCTATGAAGGCCGGCGTGCTATTCCTGCTGCTCGTGATGGTTGTTGCGGCAAAGGATTTCAGCATTGAGAAGGCTTACGGAGAATACACGATTTTCGGGAATGGGACAGTACACGTGCACGAGGCAATAACATATTCCCTTTATGACTGCAATTATGACAAGTTCAGGGAGCTTTACCTACAAAAGCCGGCTGACTTGAAGATTTCAGGCCCGCGGGGCTGGTGTGAGGGCGCACAATGCACGTTCAGGGTTGATGAGCCAGAGGTTTCAGTCACTGGTGACAGGGAGCTGATAAACGAGCTGGTTGGCGGCGGGTGCGGCCGGGTCACATCGCATTTTGAGTATGATGTTAAGGCAATAGATATGCATAATGATACGGCGCAGTTTTATTATATCCTCTGGGGTGACAAGTGGGAAAAGCAGGCGCCGCTGGAAACTGTTGTGAAGCTTCCCGGCAAAGCGAGTGAGGCCGAATACTTCGTGCATTACAGGGGGTCGGAACAGCCGAGCGTGGCTGCTTCTGGTGATGAAATAAAGATAAAATCTGTGCAGCAGGCAGGCGAACTGCTTGAGATAAACCTGCTTATGCCGACCGGCTGGTTTGAAAAAGATGGTGATTACTATTATGATTTTAAGACTGTGAAGGAAGATATCCTTAACAAAGAAAGGGATACTGCATTCTGGCTCTCCATAGGGGGCATCCTGCAGATGCTCGCCCCGCTATGTGCGTTAGGGATTGCTGTCCTGCCGCTTGTGCTTGTGGCATTAGCATACGCGCTCTATGGAAGGGAACTGAGTGAAAGTGATGTAGGGTATGCAGGGGTTTATGAGAGGGACCTCCCAAGCAAGCATTCCCCCGTCCAGGCACTGATGCTGGTTGTTGGTGACGAGCTTGATCAAAAAAACCTTCAGAATGCAATCTTGGGGACAATAATGTCGCTTGTGGATAAGGGGTATATTGAGCTTGAAGAGGAAACGGGCAAGAAGGGGATTACACTGCTGTTTAAGGATTCCAACGAAACGCTGTACGATGATGAGAAAGAGATTCTTGAGTACTTGAAGGGGAAGGCTTCCCAGGGGAGGCTCAGGCTTGAATCGTTCTCCAAAGATGTAGCCCCCACAAGGGAATTTTACACATTCATCAACAAGTGGAAAGAGAACGCAAAAAAAAGCCTTGGCGCCAGCAGGATGATTGACTCGCGCGGCTATACCCTCGTGATGGGCTTGCTCTTGGTTTATACTATGGTTTCATTCTTTACCTCATTTGTCTTATTCTCCCTCAGCGATGACCTCTTCTTCCTGCCGAAGAGTGTTGGGCTTATGCTTGGGGGTGCGTTTTGCATAAGCTATGCATTATCCATAGCAGTAATGCTTACATCAGGGCTCGGTGGGAAGATGTTCCTTGCACGTTGGACACGCGAGGGCAGGCTGCTCAACCTCAAGTGGTCTAACTTCAAGAAGTACATAACTGACTACAGTGCACTTGAGGAGCATCCCCCGGCAAGCATAAAGCTATGGGACCAGTATATGGTATATGCAGTTGCGCTTGGAGTGGCACAGGAGGCGATCCGGGCGATGGGCCGGGTTGCACCCACGTTCATTGAGCAGTCAAGGGTATCACACTTCTGCTCGCGGCCACACATTTACACTGCGGTGCACTCTGGATTCAGGCCCACTTATACCCCGCCGTCAGCACGCGGTGGCGGAGGTGGCGGGTTCGGCGGAGGCCACGGTGGCGGTGGCGGCGGTGCAAGGTGAAAAGGAGTGGTTGGATGAGAATACATTTTATGGTTAATGGAATGGGGCTTGGGCACGCAAAGCGTGACCTGCCGATAATGGATAAGCTCTCAAAAAGGCATTATGTTAGTGCGTCTTCGTATGGGCTGGCGCTCTCACTCATCCGCAGGAGCGGCTATCCCGGGGCGAGCGAGCTGCCCGAGGTTGGGGATATAGCACTAAATAAGGAGACGGTGAGCGTGAGCGGCAGCATACTGAAAAGTGTGCGCAAGCTCAAGCCGGGATTCATAAACAAGATTACTGCACTGCTGCTTAAGGAACGGCCAGATGTGGTTGTTGTTGACGGGTACCTGCTGGGCGCACTGGTTGCAAAGCTGCTTGGGAAACGCATTGTGAGCATAACAAACTGCACAAAAGTGTGGTATGTCTTCCCGAAAACCCACGTAATAGTTGAACGTGGGACTGACCTGTTCTCAAAGGCCATAATAGACGCGTCTGACATCGTTATCGTGCCAGACCTGCCGCCGCCATTCACAGTATCAGCGGACAACATTGACTTCTTTGGGCAGGAACGGAAGTTCAGGTTCGTTGGGCCGGTTGCCAATGTGATGCCCGGGAGGAAGGGGGATACCGTGCTCGTGAGCATGGGGGGCAGCGGGGTTGCCGCAGATGAGGCTGGCCTTATTGCTGAAACCATACGCGGGCTCGGGTATAAAGTCGTGTTGGCTGATGGCAAGATGGATGATGCGGCAGTTGGGAGGGTGCTTGCACGTGCGCCGTTTGCAGTATTCCACGGCGGGCACACCTCACTGATGGAAGCGATGTGCACGGCAACACCGGTCATCTGCATCCCTCTTAGGGGCTACACTGAAAGGGAGAACAACGCTGCGGGGGCAGCCCGGCTTGGGTTTGCATTATCGCTTGAAGACGGCTGGGTTGACGAGCGTGCGGTTGAGCTTGCAGTCTCAGCAGTTACGTCACGCGGTATGCGTGAGACGGCAAAACGCCTGTGCAGGCTTGCCAAGCCGAGGATGGCGATACGTGCGGCTGCAGAGGCCATTGAAGGGGTTGCTTGAGCACTACACGCCAATCAAGAGTTCACTGCCTAAGCTATAACTGCTTGTGAGCGCCGTGAAAGTGGCCGAGGATTACATAGTGTGTGCAGAAACAAATGGGAGGGTATGCAAGTGCGCAGAATGTAAGCTATTGTGGGCAAGTTAATCTTATGTTATAACAGCTTGTGCGCAAGCGCAACCGTATCAATGCTCACGTGGCCGAGTCGCTTCATATGGCTCTCAATTACTATTGATGCGTATTCCTTTGCAAGGCTTTCATCCGCGCTCATTAACGCAAGCAGTGCATTGTGTTTTGCCGGCCCACGCAGGATGCTTAGGCTCAGGTGCTTTTTCAGCGCATCAGATACGGGCTCTTCGGAATTTAAGATGAGGTTGCGTATGTATGAGGATACATTGCTTTCATATTGCCCAAACACGCGGGTGGAATACATTTGCAGGTAATGGCTTAATGCTTGCTGCTTATGCGCGTAAAGCTCGGCGATGTAGTATGAGAGCCACACCTTGCTGAGCGCATCACCATATGAAGGGTATACCTTGCTGTGGTGCACAAGGGACGCGTAGAGGCCAGGGATGATGCACTCCCGCATCTTGCCGCTTTCATCCCTGAAAACCTCCGCAAACGTACGCTTCTGCCAGGATTCATAGAACTTGCTGTTAAAGATGTTTCGTATATGCGGCTGCCTGGCTGCGCTGATGCAGGAGAATGCAGCTGTCCGTTGGTGCGGTGCCATCTCTTCAGGCAGGCATTCAACAAGTATTTTTAGCCGGTCAAGCTCACTCTTGCCCATATGTGCAAGTGAATACTGTGCCTCCCCACTGTTGCCTTCTGCCAATGCACGTGCGAGCCGATCCTTGAAGGAGTCGCTCTTGAGTATGGACAGCGGCACTGTTGGGTTTAGCTTATATTTCTGGCGGTTGCTTGTGTGCATGAGCTTTTGGGGCAATGCAACAAATTTAAACATTGCGGGTTTCGCGCCTTATATAAAAAATGCCTGCCAATTATTGCTATGGCTACAAGCATACATAACAATGCCGCTAACCAAAGCACTGACGATTCAATCAAGAATATGCACTGGTCGGAAGTGATTGCAAGCAAGATACACAGCGAGAGAAAGCCACCATATGTAGTAATGTCCGGCATTACGCCCAGCGGTCCCGTCCACCCGGGCACACTTTGTGAGTTTATGTTCGCTTATGCAATCGCCAAGATGCTCAGGAGATATGGTGCTGTGCGGTTTGTGTTTGTATCAGATGACCTTGATGCGGTTGACTCGGTCCCTGAGCCACTGAAAGAATATGAAAGCGTGATTAAGGAGGATATGGGGCTCCCGCTTGCACTTGCTAGGGACCCTAAGGGGTGCCACTCAAGCTTTGCCGAGCATTTCATAAGCGAGACTAAGGAAATTATGGGTGTTTTTGGTGTGGAAGTTGAGTTCCTAAGGGCGAGCGAGCTTTATGCACAGGGGCTTTATGACAAGTATGCCGTAATGCTGTGCGAGCGCAGGGGTGAGGTCAAAGAGATTGTTAGGGAAAGCTCGCTAAGGGAGAGCATGCCGGATGAGTGGTTCCCGATAATGCCATTGTGCACCAACTGCAAAAACATAGACAAGAATGTTGTTAAAGAGTATTCTGGTGGAAGATATAAATACAAGTGCAGCAAGTGTGGGTTTGAGGGTGAGAATTCAATTAGTGACCACAAGTATAAGCTGCTGTTCAGGCTTGATTGGCCGACCCGCCAGAAATTTATGGATGTTGCAGTTGAAGGGGGGAGCGTTGACCACCACACCCGTGGGGGCACCATAAGCACGCTTGTTGAAATCCACAGGAAAATCTATGATGAGAAGCCTCCCTATATGTACAAGTTCGGCCTGCTTAAGTATAAGGGCAAGAAATACAGCAAGAGCAAGGGGATAGGCCATACTGTTAACGAGCTTTTGGAGCTCGTGCCCGTTGAGCTTATCAAGTATATGCTGCTCAAACCTGATGTGCAGGAGGACAAGGAGCTCGTTATTGACAAGGAAACGCTGTTCCCCCTGCTGGATGACTACAAGAGGGCATCTGAGGCGGCATCCGCGCCAGGGGGGGAGATGCACCGCGCCGACCACAAGAAAGCCATTGCGTTTGAGCTTTGCAACGCAAAACACGTATGGAAAGCTGACCCCGCTGATATGATACTTTACTACAATATATACGGGAGATGGGATAAGGTTGCTGAGCTCACGAGCGATAAGGATGGTGTGGCCTTGCTCTCAAAATACATAGAGGAGTGGATCCGGAGGGGGCTTGTGCCTGACAGGTATATGTTTAGCGT
>JAOAKR010000002.1 GCA_026419815.1 Microcaldota archaeon
AAATAATGGCATACCTTGCATCATCATCCAAATAATCTGAAATGCTTATGTTGGTATAGTTGAGGCCTAATGCATCGCCAATCAAGATTCCGCTCCCGTTGGCGGATACGCTTGTCCCAGAAGGCGCGTACATCCAAAATGCCCACAAGCTGTTATTATAGAGGCTGATGTTGGAAATTGTAATGTTGCTTGAATTGTAATAAAGGGTTATTCCGTCGCCACCATTATATATTTGGCCACCGCTTATAATGCTGTCATTGCAGCTTGATATAGATATGCCATATGAATTGTTCGTAAGTGTATTATTGATTAATGTGCTCCCTATGCATGCCCCACCATATAAAAATGGGGCTATGAAAAAGCCTCCCCTATTGCCATACACAGAATTGTTGAGGAACAGGTTCCCCCCGCCAACAACCCTGAAGCCTTCTTCTTGAGTATTGTTGTAAACGGCATTTTTCTCAAAGACATTTCCATAAGAATGGTAAATGTAAAATCCATAGTAGCTGTTGTTGTAAACCTCATTCCCGTAGAATATGTTTTCGCCACTATCCTGTAATGACACACCTGCTTCACTGTTATTGTATATCTTATTTGATGTGAAGTTATTGTGAAGGGAGCTAAGCGCATATAAGCCATATTGCAAGTTTGTACTTATTGTGTTGTTCAAGAGCGTGTTGTTCGTGCTCTGGTTGAGGTAAATGCCCGCAATGCTTATGTTGTATATCGTGTTGTTGGCTATTGTGTTGTTGTGGCTGTCATCAAGCTTTATGCCGTAGTAATCGCTGCTGTATATATTATTGCCTATTATTGAATTGTTATATGAGGGGTCAAGGTAGATTGCGGTGCCGCACGAATAGATATCCATATCAGTTATAAGCGTGGTGTTTGAGCTTTCCACAAAAATGCAAGTACTGGTTTTGCGCACTGTGCCGTTCATTATGGTTATGTTCGTGAGGCCGGGTGCAACATAAATGCCTGTTGTGCCGTTCTCAATTATGTGGCCGTTCAGGTCAAGTATGACATTGCCTGAGGTGATGCCGATTGCAGCATCGTACCCTTCCCCGGAATAGTCGCTTGTAAGCACAAACGTGCCTTCCGAGCTTATTTCATGTGCGTAGCCCGCCCCGGCACACATTATGTCATACTCGCAATCGCTGTCTGCACAGTCTGTGGCCGTGTCCTCATCATTGTCAACTCCGTCTTTGCAGTGGGTTTCAAACTCACAATCATCCGAACAGGCCTCACCGGGCTCACAGCCACCATTGCCGCAGTAGCAGTCAGCTGGGCAGGTGTCTCTGTTCTCGCCTTCCTTGTAGGCGCAGAATGTGTCGTTGCAGTATTTTATCTTGTATTCGCTAAACGAAGAAACATTGGCATAAAATACTCCACTCCCACTATCATATGAAACGTTGCATTCTGGGCTCTCGCATAGCGTACCGTCCTTTAGTAAGCGGATCACGCTGTTATTGAAAGTATTGTAAAACTCAAGCGAGGCTGTGGTGTTCAGGTTGTCGTGTGCACCTGGAACTGGCGAGAATGCAATGCTCCTGGATGAAAGCTGTGGATTCTCTGTTGTCAGTGGGGATAATATTGAGAGATTGCTTTTTTCCCAGCGGAGCAGCGATTCCATTGTTGAATATATAAGCCTGTTCAGCCCACCGCCATTGTCAGATATTACGGTAATATTGTTGTTTCTGAAATCGTTGTTTGACGGGGATTGGCCTGAAATGGGATTGGTGCTTATATAATGTACCGTGTTGCTGTCTAATTGGGTATAAGATACATTGCCGTTTAGGGAAATGCCGTATATGTAATTTCTCACAAACCAGCTGCCCTGTGACGGCCCATCTATTACTATTCCGTGTGCCGGGCTTACGAATACGTTGCCTTCAACAAATAAGCTGTCCGCTTGGCTGATCTTTATAGGAGTGTTGAGTATGTTGTACATTAATACTGAATTGCTTGATCCTATGTTTAGTCCTTGTGATCCAGTATTCTCGCCTTCCCACGGACATTGTGTTATGGTGATGTTTGAGTTCAAAAGGGTGAAGCTTGCGCTGCCGCCAATTTCACGGCCACCGACCCACCAGTTCTGGCACATACTTGTGTCATTTGAGTAGAACGTGAGATTATCAGCGTAAAATGTTGAGCCTCCCATAATTGTGAAGTTTGTCCTATTGATTGCCTGCCGAAGGTCTATGGTTGTGTTGTAAGCGTTGAATATTGAGCCGCTGCCGATTGTTACATTAATGGGGGATGCGCCCGGATAAAGCGTTATTGTAACATTGTTGAGCGTGAGGTTTGCCTGATAAAATTCTGGCTCGCTGTTGACAAAAGTCGTGCTAACCAATTCACCGTTCCCAGCGGGCATTGATGAAACCCTGAAATCGGTCCAGGGGGAGTTTACCTTGATTACTACTTCGTAAGTGTAAGGTGAGGCATCAGAGATGTTCACGTAAACTGTGTAGTTGTATGATGAGTCGCCGCATACCGCGCTCCCGCTTGAAATGCGCGTCATCCCATTGATGAGGCACGTTACATTTGCCAAGCCGAAGCCATTAAACGTCCCTATTGACATTTCGTAGCCGTATATGTTGTTTGAGGGGTTGTTGTCAAGATCAAATGCGTATAACGATTGGTCTTCCAGTGTCGTTGTAATAAACACCTTTATCGTGTGCTCAGACTCGTTCGCCATTATCTTGAATACTGCATTGCTATTAGGTTCCCAATCACCAGTATAGTTTGGTTCATCGCCAATGCGATCTGGGATTTCAAGCGGGATGGGTGCCGAGTTCTTCGTTATTTGGTATATATTGTTTGCAAAATAGAAGAGTTCGGGGTTAGAGTTGAGTATTATGCTGCCGTCAACCGGTATGTTCTCATTTGAGCAGGAGACTGCAGAATCAATTACCCAGTCGCCCCCGTTGTATGCTCCGCCGCAATACCCTGAGGGCGGCAATCCACAATCGTTCGGGCAGGAATACGGTGTTTCATAACTTTCACAAACAGTATTTCCACAGCACTGTGAGCTGCAATCAGGATCACCACAATCAGTGTATGAATCCTCATCGTTATTCACAAGGTCAAAACAATATTCCTCGGTTGGGCAGTCATCGCGGCATTGCTCGCCCTCCTCGCATATTGCATTAGGGCATTCCGCAAGTATACCCGGAAGGAAGCAGTCCTGCGGGCAGGAGGTCAGCTCGGAATATGCGTCGCAAACGTGGTTGCCGCACACCGGCGGTTTTGAACAATCCTGCGGGCAGGAAAACAGGTTCTCATCCCAATCACAGAAACGGTCGCCACAGGAGAAGGCGAATGTGAAGCCTGAGAGCAACAGTATGAATGCGAGTAAGTATATTACGTTTGCGCGCATAGTCTTTAATTGCCATATTAAATATAAAAGCATTCCCATTTAACGCAGAATCCCGCTAATAAGGGTTGCGGGTTTTCAGCGTGCTGGGCTCGCTAACCCTTTTTAATTTTGCGGGGGGGAATATGGGCAATGCCAAACAGGCCGATGCTAATCATTGCTGAAAAGCCAAAGGTAGCCGAGAAAATCGCAAGATTCCTTGATGAGAATGCCAAGAAGAAGTATGAGTCAAAGGTTGCATACTATGAGCTGGAACGGGGCGGCAAGAAGATTTACGTGGCGAGTGCTGTGGGCCACATATTCGCGTTAAAGGAGGCCGGTGGTGGGGTTGGCGAGATCCCGGTTTTTGATGTTAAGTGGGTGCCAGCACACCTTTCGGACAAGAGTGCGGCGCATACCAAGGATTACGTTAAGGCGCTTGAGGCGCTCGCAAAGAAGGCTGAGGTATACGTTTCTGCGTGCGACTATGATATTGAGGGCTCGCTTATCGGGTTCAACGCGATAAGGTTCATTGCGGGCACTGAGAAGGGCAAGAGAATGAAATTCTCGGCGCTCACAAAAGAGGACATCGTTAAGGCTTTTGAAGAGATGGGTGAGCTTGACTATAACAATGCATACGCCGGTGAAACCAGGCATATACTTGATTGGTACTGGGGCATCAATTTGAGCAGGGCGCTTATGCAGTCTATCAGGAATGCCGGGCTGTATAAAGTTATGAGCATTGGGAGGGTGCAAGGCCCAACGCTTGACATCCTAGTAAAGCGCGAGAAGGAGATCCAGGCGTTCAAGCCCGAGCCGTTCTGGCAGCTTTACGTTGAGAAGGATGGGGTTAAATACCTGCACGAGAAGGATAAGTTCTGGGATGAGCGCGAGGCTGAAAGGGCATATGGGCGCACTACACTTGCAGGCAAAGTTAAGGAGATTGAAAGGAGCGAGGTGCGTGTTCCTCCCCCATACCCATTTGACCTTACGACGCTGCAGATAGAGGCATACAGAGCGTTCAAGATGGGCCCGAAGGAAGTGCTGCAGCTGACGCAAAATTTGTATGAGAACTCATACATCAGTTACCCGAGGACCAGCTCACAGCAGCTGCCGCCATCGCTCGGGCTGAGGGGGATACTTGAAAAGATTGCGAAAATTGAGGATTACTCAAAAGAGGCAAAGTTCCTGCTTTCAAATGGGCTGACCAAGCCCAAGGATGGCCCTAAGAGCGATCCTGCCCACCCGGCAATACACCCGACTGGCATACACGGGAAAATGGGTGAGCGCGAGAAGAAGCTTTATGACCTGATTGTGAGGAGATTCCTTGCGTGCTTTGGTGAGGGCGCGGTTAAGGAGAGCACCAAGGTTACGCTTGATATGGGCGGAGAGCATTACATTGGGAAAGGTATGGTAGTAAAGAAGGAAGGGTGGATACCGCTTTACGGGAAGTATTATGCGCCTGAGGAGGAGAGGCTGCCGCCGCTTGAGAGGGGGCAAGAGTTCCGCGCTGAGAGGAAGCATAATGAAAAGAAAATGACGCAGCCTCCAAAACGGTATACGCCCACATCGCTGGTGAAAGCGCTTGAGAAAAACAATTTGGGGACCAAAGCGACACGTGCCACGATAATAGAGACGCTTTTCAAGAGGGATTACGTCAGATCCGAGAGCATAGAGGTGAGCGAGTACGGGATGAAGGTGCACGAGGTGCTGCACAAGTATTGCCCTGAAATTCTTGATGAGAACCTTACGCGGGCGTTTGAGGAGAAGGTTGAGAAGATACAGGAGGGCAAGGAACAGGAGGAGAAGGTGCTCAGTGAGGCGCGTGAGGTGCTCAAAAAGATAATCAAGGAATTTATGCAGAATGACGATAAGATAGGGCCGGCGCTTGTTGAGGCGTTCAGGGGGAGTGAGCGGAGGCGCAATTTCATAATGAAATGTGGCAAGTGCGGCAAGGACCTGGTCGTGAAGAACACGCGGGATGGCAGGATATTCATAGGGTGCACTGGCTGGCCAAGCTGCAACAACGCCTATCCCATACCTAATGATGTCAAAAAGGTGAGCTTCGTTAAGCAATGCCCAAAGTGCGGTGGTCCAGTGATTAGGTATAGGATGCGCAAGTTCACGGTCACGAGGTGTGCCGGGCGTGCCTGCGATTATAAGGAAGGTGCCTGAAAAACATATTTATAGGTTTACGGCTGAATATTCCCCGTTAGGCGATTGTAGTCTAGCCTGGTAGGACATGGCCTTGCCATTGGCTTTTCTGTGGGATGCCACTAAAAGCCAGCAAAAGAAAATCAAAAAGGCTAAAACCCGGGTTCAAATCCCGGCGATCGCATTTTTTATTTGGTTATGCCTTTTCGTCCACTTCTTTCTTGCCCTCAATGAGCTCGCGCTCCTGCTCCTTGTCAAGCCTGAGCAGGAGTGCCTGGAACTCGCCCACGTGCGTCTTCTCTTCCTTTGCAATGTCAAGGAGTATCCTGCGGATTTCTGGGCGCGTTGTCTTGGCTGCAAGCTGCTCGTACAGGCTGACTGCATCAAGCTCCGCAATTATGCCCACACGGAGTATCTCGCGGTCTACTTGCTCCTTGCCTACTTTGGATAGGTCGATTGGCAATGCTGACATCATGCTGCTATTTATCCGCCAACCAATTTAAGCGTGAACGGTCGGGCTGAAAAAGGAAAAATTTAAAGTATGGTGTGTTGCGAATAATCGCTAATGCAGCGTATTGCAACGTTCAATTACAGGCAGGAAATACCTAAGAATACATACGGTTTCAGGGCAATGCTTGCAAAAGACGCAGCTGGGATTGACCCGGCTATGCTGTCGTTCTCAACATACAGCAGGCACCTGCCAGCGATTGTTATGTGCCGTACTCCAAAGGTCCTTAAATTCAGCAAGTGCCTGGATTCACTCCGTGTCTGCAGGCACTTCCCGGAGATAATGCCCTCAGACTTTATCCCGATGGCTATAGACGCCTCTGACATTGATTTGGTGGCGCAAAAAATAGCAAGGAGCGGCCTGGCGTGGTATGTGAAGCCAGATAAGTTTTTTGCGAGGGGGGACCTTGTGCACAGGATTGAGCCGAAGGGGAAGAGCATCTGCATATCCACATATGAAGACTCGCAGATAATCCCTCGCGAGCATCTACCTGAATTCCTGTCGGGCCTGGCTGCACGCGCGGCGGCCGGCAATGCGGGGCTGCTTCTCCAGCGTGAGGTTGAGCATTACGGTGAGGTTAGAGTGCTGCTCCAGAAGTATGAAGGCTTCTTGGTGCCCCAATATATGTATATGAAGGAAAAGAATGGGATAGGGTGCAACGTTGCAAAAGGTGCTCGCGTGCGCGAGTATTACGATAAGGCGCTTGAGGGGTACGCAACAGGAATCATAAACATGCTGATACGCGAGTATGCTGGCGAGCTTACAATTGCAAAGGCTGAATTTGTCAAGCTTTTTGCGACTGTTGCAGTTGATTTTATGGTCTCAAGGCGCGGCTATTTCTTCTGTGAATATAACACCGGGCCGGGCATGGAAGGGGTTAAGGCGCTCGCACCGCGCACATTCAGGAACATTATGCTCACTTACCTCTACAACATTGAGCTGTGCCTTGAGGGCATTTCAAGGATGGGAGAGGATGCGTTCTACACGCACGCATTCTCCGGGAAGGAATTGCCAACTTAGGTGTGTGATGGCGGGCACATACACTTATTGCAACCACTGCATTGGCCAAGCTCGTGCTTGCGCGCTCCTTGGCGGTGGCAGGCGGACGTTTATACTGCGGGCTTGTTGTGGTGGCGGGCGCATATTCATAAGCTTGCGGGGGGTAAATTAATTATGGGAAACATAAAGGGCACTCAATTGGCAGGGGTTTACAATGCGGACGGCAAGCTAGCCACGCTAAGCATAAGCCCCGGCTTCAGGATACACGGGGAGATGGTTACCAAGGGCGGTGATAAGGAATACCGCATCTGGGACCCAAACAGGAGCAAGCTCGCTGCCGCGATAAAGAAGGGCCTTAAGAATTGGCCGTTTGCCCCTGGCAAGAACGTGCTTTACCTTGGTGCGGCGTCTGGGGTGACTGTGAGCTTCATATCTGATATTGTGGGTGAAAGTGGGAAGGTGTATGCGGTTGAGTTCTCCCCAAATAGCATGCGCGACCTCCTGCTTAGGTGTGAGCGGAGAAAAAATGTGTGGCCTATACTTGCAGATGCAAGGCTTCCCGAGACTTATAGCTACGTCGGGCAGGTTGACGTCCTGTTTGAAGACGTGGCACAGCCCGACCAAGACAGGATACTGATTGAGAATGCGAGGTATCTTAAAAAGGGCGGTATTGCTATGATTGCGGTCAAGTCGCAGTCAATTGATGTGCGGCTCAAGCCAAAGGACATCTACAAGCGGGTGCTTGACAGCTTAGGAAAGCATTTTGACATCCTTGAGAAGCTTGAGCTGGACCCGTTTGAGAAGCACCATATGTTCATTGTTGCAAGAAAAAGATAGCTATTGCACCAGCCCAAGGCCAGCCAGCAGGAAATATAGCGAGATGCAGGCGAGCGGGACTGTAAAATTATCGTCAAATTTTGGCGGCAGCGACTCAACGAGCGATGCCAGTGCGGCAAGTGCAATTGCCGCCCACGGCCCTATGAAAATTAACGAGAGCGCAGCGGTTGACCCAACGAACGCAAGTGTGCCCTCAAGCGTCTTCTCGGGGTTGAGCGGGTTCCTGTGCGTGCCGTGCATCCCTGCAATTGTCGCGACCCCGTCGCCCACACCGAGCGCGACTATTGTTGCGGCAAGGAATGCCGTGTTTGGCAGGAACACAAATGCGAACAGTATCCCCATCCCGTACCAGAATGCGCCGTAGCCGGGCCGCGACTTTTTGCGCTCAAACATCCCGAGCAGCCAGTGCAGCACGCCCCTGCCGCCCGTTGCGTGCCAATGGTTCATCAGGAGCAGGATGCCAAGCAGCCCAACGAATATCACGAATTCAAGGTATATGCGGCCGTTCTCACCGTATTGCATTGCGGCTGCCTGCAGTGCTGCGACAAGTAGGATGCCTACTGCTATGTGCAGCAGCTGCCTGCGCAGCTCAAACTTGTGGTCGGCTGTGGGCGGCCTGTTGAGTGAGAGTGTGCCGCGCGAGCGCAGCCTGCTCACTATGTCATAAGAGAAAAACCCGATTACAAAGCCGGCGAGCACATCGTTCAGGAAATGCACGCCGAGGTTGATGCGCGAGAACCCTATCATCAGGTTAAGCACAAAGAAGAATATGAATGCCGGCGAGCCGACCTGCGACGCAAGCAGTGTTGCTGCAATTGCACTGTGCCCACTTGGGAATGACGTGTCCGGCGCTGAGGGGCAAACATATACAGTGTAAGTTGGATCAATTGCGCAGGGGCGCGGTATCCCCGCAGCATACTTGAGCACAAAAGTTATTGTGAGTGAGAGTGCCATTGCGAGCACGAGGTTGACTGCCGTGCGCTCGCGCGCAAGCACCTGGCAGATGGTTGGCCTGCGCTTCCCAAACTTGCTGCGCACAATTACAAATGCAAGGTATATGAGCGGCAATACGAGCAGCAGCTGCGCGTAATAGTCAAGGAAATAGGAGAATACCGTAACCAACGGGTCGTTTATGCCCGCAATTGCGCGCGTAATTGCGTCGAATGCCGGCCGCATACGCCTATAAGGCTCAGGTAAACGTTAAAAACATTAGCAGAAACAACATAGGCAATAGGTGATGCTATGGCGTATGGAGATGACGATTACGATGATGAGGAGGAAATTGAGGAAGAGGAGGAAGAGGACGAGGAGGAGTGGGACGAGGAAGACGAGGACTGGAACGACGAGTCCGAGGATGAGGAGGAAGAGGAAGAAGAGGAGGAAGAGGAGGAATAGCTACTCGTAAGCCCTCTTCAGCGATTTTTGCAAATCGGAGCCGGCCTTGCCGCCCTCCCTCATTTTGATTACTATAAAGGAAAGGATTATTACGGCGATGCCTGCAAGGACGAGCGTGTAATCCTGCCCTTCGCTTGGCTGTGAGCCGAGCGCTTCAAGCATTCCAACAGCGGCGTCACGCGCGCTGGAATACCTGCCCTGCTCAAACAGCCGGTCAATATCCTTGGCCTTGGATTCAAGCTGGCTGCGCCTTGCATCATCCTGCACACCGGCTATTGAGCTGCGCAGCTCTGAGATTGCAAATACCGCGCCTTCCCTTAATGTCCTTATGTATGAGCCCACGGAGGAAGTGAGCTGCTCAATGCTTGTTGTGAAGGCGGGATAGTCTGAATCCTGCTGCGGGGACTGTGCAAGCGCGCGGTCTATCTCAGACAGCATCTCTTGCGGGCAGGATGCGCCGCACGCTTTCACGAGCGCATCGCGCGCCGACTTTAAGGACGCCACCGCTGACTTGAACCGCTCCCTGAATGATGACGCCGCCGCCTTTGATGAGGATTTCGCTGATGAGAGTGATAGCTCAAGAGACTCTATGCGCGAGCTGATGCGGTCAAGTGCTGAAAACGTCTCGGAAGAAGGGACGCCTGATGATGCGGCTGATGAAAGCTCTGCCTCAACTTGCGAGATTTCCGGTGGAAGCGAATCCGCATATCCTAACGAGATGAGCTCAAGCCACCCCTTCTTGACATCGTTAAGCCTCTGTGACAAGGAATACGCCCGTGAATACGCCTCTGAGCTGAGCGAGTATGCCTCATCGCGCCCTTTCTCAAGCAGCCTGATGCGCTTCTCATCGTCACCCTCATTAAGTGAGGAATCATAATATGACTGTATCCTTGAGAGCGATTCTGAAACCTGTGGGTCGCTCACATTGCCGAGACCGTTAAGCGTTGAGTTCAGGAGGCGCTTGAGCTTCTCCTCGTACTCCTTGCGCTGTTCACGCTGCCTTTTTTCGGCCTCGCAATCCGCAAGCGCCTTCTCGGCGAGCGTCACCTCCCGGTATGCGGTTGCCAGGTTGCCGGACTTGAGCTGTATCCCAGAAAGCTCTGCGTGCAGCCTGGCTTCCTGGCAGGACGTGAACAATGCTGATGAGTTCACTGCGGATATGCGTGCACTTATCCGTGAAGACTCAAGGTCTGACTTTGCAGTCACCCTTATGCGGCACTGTGAGCCCGCCTGTATGCGGCTTACTGTGAATGAAAGCGATGTGCTTTGCGATGTTGATGAGAGCGACAGTGAGGATGCAGCGCAATCTGAGGAGGACGCCTTTGCAGAGGTGGTGCGGCCCGGCAGCTCAACCTGCGCAACATACCCCTCAACCGCGACTGGCGCAGTGTTCTCAACTATGACGTCCATCACCACATCGTCTCCTGAAGCCTGTACGCTTGATGCATATACTCTCACAGGGCCCTGCATCTCGTAAACCTCGGTTATCGTGTGCTTCCCCTGCAAAATTTCCCTGGATATCCTGGCATTGCCGTAAAACTCGCCCAAAGGCTCGCCATCGTAAAGCAGTGTATATGTGCGGTTGAAGCGCGGCTGCACCCACAAGTGCGGCAGCACGCCGTAAGCGGTTGCCTGGCGCTCAACACGGATAGTAAGCAGTGTGGGTGATGAGAGGGATGATGACGTTTTTGATGAATCAATAGTCGCGAGCGTGCGGTTGTCCGTAAACGTTATCGTGTAAAGCTTGTTCGGCGTGTATGAGGGGATTAGCACTGAAAGCCTGCCGTTTGAGTAGCTGTGCTCAATGCCATCCTGCGCTGAAGCCTTTGACAGCGAGAGGTCATATGGCACCTGCACTTCATATGTTATCCCCCGCAATTCTATGCCTGGGTTGATGGTACTGAACGCTGAGTGCAAAACCTGCCTCTGCACTGGCTGCCCGAGGTATATCTCTCCTGAGTATAAGACGGCTGTCCGTGAGTTTCTGGATAGAGATGCGGATACTATTTGCCTTGCGCGCGAGCGTACTTCTCCTTCAAGCGCCGCGATATCTGATGCTATTTCCTTGTAATGACCGAGCGAGCGGTATGGGTCAAAACCTCCGGAAAGCGAGATGTATTGCTGGAGCCTTGGGCTTGCCTGTGGCGGTGTGCCGCCCATCGCCTCAATCTCTTGGATTGCCGGGCCAAGCTGCCTGTATTTTGCCCATAAGTATGAGTATTGCGCGGATGCACGGCTTACTATGAGCTCAGCAAGCTCAAGTGCCCGGGAAGATATTTCTGCGGCCTGTGCGGCATCAATGTTTTGGGAACTGAGTGCGGCCATCCCCCTCTTGTAATATGAATCAGCATCAGAAACATCCACACCATCGGCTCTTGCGAGTGCAGTAATGTTCTTCAGGTAGTCAAGAGACTGCCTTGCCATTGCAATAGCGTTGTCCTTCGCCGAATAGCTTGGCGAGAGGAGTGTGCGCGCGGTTGTGAGCATCATATGTGCCTTGCGCAGGTTTGTTATGCGCGCGCCCGCAGTTGCACCTGTTCCAATGAGCTTCTCTGCAGAATCTATGAGCGTGCGCGCCTGTTCCAGCCGAGATGCATCCTGCTCAGTTGCGGGCACAAATGCGGAAGCATCGGCCTTTGCCTGCGCAAGCAGCATAAGTGTTGCCTCGGATGCGGCCTTCTCAATTGCGCGGCCGGACTTATCTGCCTGCTCAAGCTCAAAAGATGCGGCGGTCAGGTGCTCCAAAGCCTCATAATGCAGGCTTATGGCGTTCCCGACGTATCCGCGCCCTTTTGATGCATACGTGGCATCCGCCTGCGTGAGAAGTGACTGTGCGCGTGCAATCCTGAGTGCGGCGCTGTCAATGCGCATAGCCGGGGAATCCGTGCTGAATGACTGCACGCCAAAATATGCCGCATCTGCACCCGATATGCCGCTATATTCAGATGAGAGGCGGGTGGAAAGTTCTTGGGCGGACGAGAGCGCACGAAGTGACTGCGTGCGTGATGATGCATACTCGCCCTCAAGCGCGGATATCACCTCTCCTTGCAGGACATACACATAATAAAGCTGTGACACTGTTGAGCCTGTGCCGCTTATGCACCCGAACGCATAATCCTTGAAATATGACGAGAGCTGCGAGTATTTTGAGCCCGATGACTCAGGTGAGAGCGACGCAATTATTGACTTAAGCCGCTCAGAGGTCTTAAGTAGTGATTCTGACTTTTGGGATGCTGTGCCGAGGCTGTTGCTAAGGTCAGCAATCCGGTTTGCCTGCACGCCGGTATATTTTGAGCCGCCACACATATTATCAAGCGTGCGCTGGCGCTCGGCAACTTTGGAGAGCATTGCATTATGGGCCTCTGCCGCGTTTTCGGCAGCGATTGACATATGGGTATAATAATCGGACGCCTGCTCCATCACAGTGCGGCCCTCAACTGTCACGTCTATTGCCTCACCCACAAATATGATGAACATGCTTAATGGCATATTAACAAGCGCGGTCAGTATAACGGTAGCATCAACATCATCTTCAAGGCTCAATATCAGCCTGAGCGAGTGGAGCATCCTTTGCCGGGCTGCCTCCGCTTTTGAAATGTGCTCCTGCGACTCCTTCGCGCTTGAGATTACCCCTGCAAGGTCCCTGTCTCCTGACATCTGGGAGAGGTATGCAAGCGACGGCGGCGTTGATGAGTCTTCTGAGCCCACAACGGCCTCAATGGCGGGGAGGTTTAGGTATTGGAACGACTCCCACGGGCGTGCAAACCTCTGCTCAAGGTAAGTTGCGTTGAATGCGTGCAGCTGCGTGAGCAGGAGCATAGACATAACTGCCAGGAAAATTGGTGAGCGCATGAGTATTATAGGAAAGGAAAAATAAACTACTTTTCGGAAAAGAGCAAATACCAAAAAATAATTAATAAGGTGCTTACTTGCTCTGGAAGAAGTGAGCATTATCGTGAGGAATCACACATCTTTCGGAAAAGAGCAAATACCAAAAAATAATTAATAAGGTGCTTATTTGCTCTGGAAGAAGTGAGCATTATCGTGAGGAATCACACATCTTTCGGAAAAGCAAACCAAAAAATAATTAATAAGGTGCTTATTTGCTCTGGAAGAAGTGGGTATTATCGTGAGGAATCACACATCTTTCGGAAAAGCAAACCAAAAAAATAATTAATAAGGTGCTTATTTGCTCTGGAAGAAGGGGTATTATCGTGAGGAATCACACATCTTTCGGAAAAGCAAACCAAAAAATAATTAATAAGGTGCTTACTTGCTCTGGAAGAAGTAGGCGATTATCGTGAGGAATATCCACACGACTATGGACACAAGCGTAAGCTGGGCAAGCTGCATTGGGTTGAACCACCATATTGCCGCGGCAATCAGGGCAGTCATTATTGTGCTGAGTATTATGCTGAGCGCAATGCGGAGCATATTGTCCTCTTCCTCAACCTGCACGGCCTCCTTCACGTCTTCCTTTATTTCCGGGCGCAAGTCCTTCTCAATTATGGGCTCTATGCGCTCCACAATCTTCTTCTCAAGGGGTGAGAGGCGTGCCTGCGCCTTCCTTGCCGCGGGCTTCCTCTTTGCGACCTTTGCTTTTTTGGGTTTTGGCTTCTTTGCTGCCATATAAATGCACCAAAATTACTTTGCAGTGCTTATTTATAAATCTTTGAAATAGATTAGGTATGTATGGAAAAGCGGCAGGAGCTTGAGGCTATACTGGCTGACTTGCGCAAGGTCGGTGATGTTGATGCGAGCGCAATAGTGCGCAGGGACGGCCTTATGGTTGCGAGCGATATGCCAAATTATGTTGACGCGAGGACTATTGCCGCAATGACAGCCGCGCTTGTCGGCACTGCTGAAACGTCATCTGGCGAGCTCAAGCTCGGCACGTTCGGCCAGGTTATTGTTGAGAGTGGGGACGGCAAGCTTGTGGCGACCGGTGCTGGCGAGCTTGCAATAATCGCGTGCCTTGTCAGCAAGAATGCGAACCTTGGCCTTGTGCTGCTCAGCATGGACAAGGCGAGCAGGAAGGTTGCACAGGTAATAAAGGAGTAGTGTGGCGATGGCAACCCCAAGGGAGCTTATGAAGCGTGCAAGGAAAGTGCTCGGCCCCGTGGCTGAGACTATTGGGACTGAGCTCACAATCCAGGGGCTTGATGATGAGGAGTTTGAGAGGGAATACATTGAGCGGCTCGCCAAGATAACTGGGAACAAGAAGCTTGTGGAGAACATACTTAAGTAGCCGCTTCACCAAAATGCCGCATTAGGGGGATATTGTGGATGGCCTTATATTAAATGAGAGCGTGCTTTTGCCGGAGTTCCAGCCTGAGCGGCTGCCTGGCAGGGAAGGCGAGATTGAAGAGATTGCGCACAACTTCAGGCTTGCACTTGAGGGGAGAAAGCCGCAGAACCTCCTCATACACGGGCCGCCCGGCACTGGAAAGACGGCGGTGCTCAAGCACGTTATGGGGCTTCTTGAGGAATACTCTTCAAAGGTAAGGATTGCATATGTCAACTGCTGGAATGCGGGCACGCGGTACGGCGTGCTCGGCGAGGTTGCGCGGAAGGTGGGCTTCATATCCCCAATGAAAGGGACAGCTGTTGAGGACCTGTTGAGGAGGATTGCTGAGATATCCGTAAAGAGGGGGCTGTATGTTGTTGTTGTGCTTGATGAGATGGACCGGCTTGTGGCAAGCGGGCACGGCGATGTGCTTTACGACCTGAGCAGGATGAATGAAGTGTACGGGGCGAGGGTAAGCGTCGTCGGGGTAGTCAATGATTTTGGGCTTGTAATGTCGCTTGACCCGCGGATCCGCAGCTCGGTCATAAGCAAGGATATTGAGTTTAAGGGATATACGGTGCCTCTTCTCAAGAGGATACTCATTGAGAGGGCACGGCACGCATTCAAGTCGGCAGATGATGAGGCGGTTGGGCTGTGTGCGGCGCACGCATACAAGTGTGGCGGTGATGCGCGCCTGGCAATCAGCCTCCTGCTTGCCGCCGGCAGGATAGCCGAGAAAAAGGGCTTGCGGGAGCTTGACGTTGGCTCGGTAAGGGAAGCTGCATCCCAAAAGAGCTTTGTCCCGAAGCAGGAGAAGGCTGAGGTTTTACTGGGTGAAGTTGAGCGGATGATTGTTGATGCACTCAAGGATGGGCCACTGCAGAGCGGCGACCTATACAGGAAGCTCGGCTCAATCAACGAGCGCACGCTCAGGAATTACATAGCAAAGCTTGTTGAGTCTGGCATAATAGTTGCAGAGGAGGCGGAGGGCAAAGGTAAGAGCCGTGTACTCAGGCTCAGGGGCAAGTAGGCACTGCTTTTAAAATGTGCAACACTAATTCTACCCTATGGATGCTGAACGCAAGTTCAACCTGATCACAAGAAGGCTTGAGGAGGTAGTGGGCGCGGACGAGCTTAGGGCCATCCTTGCCGAGCGCGACCTGAAAGTTTATTGGGGCACTGCAACTACCGGGAGGCCGCACGTCGGGTATTTTGTCCCTATAATGAAGATTGCTGATTTCCTTGATGCTGGCTGCGAGGTCACAATCTTGTTTGCAGACCTGCACGCGTACCTGGACAATATGAAGACTTCCTGGGAACTGCTTGGCAAGAGGACTGCCTATTATGAGCACATAATCAAAGGGATGCTTGGAATCGCCGGTGTTGATATCCGGCGGCTAAGGTTCGTCAGAGGGACTGACATCCAGCTCAGCCGGGAGTACACGCTTGATATGTATAGGCTCTCAACGCTCACCAGTGTGCACGACGCAAAGAAGGCCGGTGCCGAAGTTGTGAAACAAGTTGAGTCCCCGAAAATCGGCGGGATACTCTACCCTATTTTGCAGGCGCTTGATGAGGAATACCTAAAGGTTGACGCGCAGTTTGGCGGGCTTGACCAGCGCAAGATACTGATGTATTCGCGTGAATACCTGCCAAAGCTCGGCTATAAGAAGCGGATACACTTGATGAACCCGATGCTGCCGGGGCTTTCGGGCGGCAAGATGAGCTCATCTGAGCCTGAGTCAAAGATAGACCTGCTTGACGATGAGGTGACGATAAAAAGAAAATTCGCAAAAGCGTTCTGTCCTGAAGGCGAAGCGGAAAACAACGGCGTGCTCGCTATGTGCAAGTTTGTGCTTTTCCCTATGCTTGAGAGGAAGGGAATGGGCTCGCTCACCATTGAACGCCCTGAGAAGTTTGGGGGCGATGTTGAATTCAAGGCTTATGATGAGCTTGAGAGGGCTTACATTGCCAAGAAAGTGCACCCGATGGACCTCAAGGCTGGTGTTGCAGGGGAATTTGCCGCCCTTATGAAGCCGTTGAGGGAACAATTTGCCTCTCCCGAAATGCAGAAGCTTATCAGGGAGGCATATCCCGGGGGATAGCCGTAACTTGGTGTAGCTGGGCCAGTCGTGGGTGCAGGGTTAATAATATTGGCTGTGATACCTGCTCATGGCAGAAAATGGGCCTTGCGGGAGCCGCCGGAGCTTCCTGTTCATACTTCTGGCGAGTGTGCTTACGCTTGGGGTTTACTGGATTTACTGGTACTACAAGACCAATTCGGAGATTAAGGAATATGGAAGGATGGGGCATTCACCTGGCATCCGGCTGCTTATGCTGCTGTTCGGGTGGGTGCTTCTTGCAATACCTACCATTTACGCATATTACGCTTGGCTGAGGGATGTTGACGGGCTTGCGAAACGGGTGGGTGTAAGCGGGCTCAGCCCTATAGGGAACACAATACTGCTGTTCGTGCCTCTTGGAAGCCTTTACACAACATATAAGGTGCAATCGGTACTGAATAGCATTTGGGCAAGTGATTCCGGTTGTTCCGGCGCTATTGGGAACCTGGAGCGTGCGCCTTCTCCTGAAACAGCGTCAAATATCCTTTTGGTATGCCCTAAGTGCAAGACAAGGAACCCTGAGGAAAACAACTACTGTAAAAAGTGTGGGGAAAAGTTGGGTGGGTAATTGGACGGGTGCCTGGGCAGCACCAGCACCATTCTGCCGCCCTGAAATCTTTAAATAATAGCCAGGCCTATATTCCTGAGTTGGGGCCATGGTGCAACCAGGCAACACGGCTGGCTCCAGTCAAAGGTGAGGTGCAAGGCGCCTCCCTTTTGCACCCCGCTCACGCGGGGACTGGTTTACTGAGGGCTTTTCGGCAATTAACTTTCACCTCCCAAAAGCCCAATGATTGAAGTAAGCTGGAGCGTGCCTCATGGCAGAATTATGCCGTGATTGTGCAAGAAGAAACCAGTAGATCGGGGTTCAAACAAGGGTCTCGTGCGGCCCTTTTCAGCTTGGAATAAATCCCTGTGGCCCCACTTTTTCTATTTATTGTTTGGATGAGAAATTTCCTTGTGAGGGTGCTGGCTTTCATTATTATCTCGCTTGCACTGCTAGTTGGGTGCACTGGGAGGCAGGCGGTTGTTGAAAAAGTTGTTGACGGAGACACTGTTGAGCTCGGAGACGGCACGCGTGTCCGCCTTGCTGGGATAAACACCCCTGAAAAGGGCGAGCCGTGCTACTGGCAGGCGCGGGCCGCGCTTGAGGCACTTGCTGGCGGGAAACTGGTTATGTTGCGCGCGCTTGGCACTGACAAATACGGGAGGACGCTAGCAGAAGTTTATGTGGATGGGAAAAATGCCAACGTGAAGATGCTTGAGCTCGGGCTTGCAAACAGGTATTACGGTGAAGGGATTGACTGGGCGGAGTACTCACGCGCTGAGAGTGTTGGCAGGGCTGGTGGCGGGTGCGTTTGGAAAAGGGATGTGCTTTATGCTTGTGTGAAGGTGAGGAGGGATACCGGTGGGTTTATTGCGGAGAATGTGTGCAATGTAACCATAGATACAAACGTGCTAATCAAGGATACTAGTGCCAGCCACAGGTTTGAGCGCCGGCTCTATATGCTTCCTTATGGAAAAGTTGCAATAAGCGAAGGGTGTAGGGAAGGCAACAATACGATTGCCCTGTGCCAGAACATATTCAATGAAGGCGGGGATGAAATATTCATAATAAGCAAGGAAAGCGGCGGGCTTGTCGGGTGGGCTGCATATGGCACGTATGCCGAATAGCAGGCTTGCAAGTAATGTGCAATGATTGCCGGGTATGTTATAGAATACTGAATTCAGATCTCCTGGATGAAAAGAAATACTTGTTGGGGAGAGATTTGGACACTTATATCAAGACAACTAAGAAGAAATTCAAATGAAAAGGTTACGGGGACGGCGTAGTTTTTGGGAAGGCCATTGAAAATTTCAAGAGAGAATTACTTTGGGGATAGTTATTTTGGGGCACGTATAAACGGAATGATTAATTGTTATGGTGCCCGCGTTCTCGCAATTGAGGCCAATAAGGCAAGCTATGCAATGCCTTGCTTTTTCTTGACTTCAAGCAGGCGGACCTCGCGCTCAAGCAGTTTTGGGAACTCCTCCGCCCATTTAGCATCAACCTTTGCATAGTCAACGTTGCCCTCTGCATCCTCAAATTCGCGGAGCAGGTTGTTTGCAAGGGATGACGCTGCGAGCACGAAGTCCATCTCAAGAAGCTCATAATGCCCGTGCACCTCATATGCCCTGTATATCTGGGAATAAACCTTGCCCTTGAACGCTGCCTGCATTACCATCTGCTGTGGTGACAGCCCGCGCTCCTCTGACCTGCGCTTGAGCGCGGGAGGCACAAACTTTATCTTGAGGTTCTTCTGCAATGTGCCAAGGTCAATGTCATCTATAAGCCACCTGTTCAGCTCTGGGTTGTCAAGGAACAACGCTTCAAACGATGAGCTGTCAATGTCATTCCCGCGCGTGAATGAGAACACTTCTTCAAACTTCTTGTTCTCAATGTCACTTTCATAGGCCTTGCCGAGCAGGCGGTAGGTTGCACTCTTCCTGCCGAAGCGCACCTTCTTAAGGAACGTGTACCTGTCTGTCGCAAACATGCTTGCACCAGGGATACCAAATACGAGCTCAAGCCGGTCCCTTATGTCTTTCAGGCTCTGCGCGTGCAAATTGTAGAGCACAAACACACCGGGCTGTGTGTTCAGCAGGTTGATTATGCCCTGTATTGCGGCACGCGAGCGCACCTCGTTTATTATCAGTGCTGCGTCACCCATACGCAGTGATGCGCTCGTGAGTGCTACAAGCGATAGTGCTGCCGACGGGCCAGTGTCAGACTCCTTGTCTGAGGCCATTGAGCGCATAACACCTATGTGGAATCCGCGCTTGCGGTATGCTGAGACCGGGATTTCCTCAATGTCCTGGATGGGCAGTATGCGTGTCTTTGTGCCTATTGCAATCATCTTTGCTGCTGTAAATGCAGTTTTTCCGACGCCTTTCAGGCCGAGTATTGCCTCCGAGCACCCCAAGTAAACCATCATGTCATCATAGCCCGCAAAGAACGCGGACAGTGAGCGGTAGTTCAGGTATTCTGCATAAGTGAACGGCTTTTCCTTCATCAGCCTCAGTGCGCCTTGGCGCTCGCCGAACGTTGCTGGCGGCCCTTGCAAGTGGCATCTCATATTAAGCCGTTTGAGCACAAGGTCAACTATCGGGCTCTGTGGCCCATACGTCGCGTTTTTGTCCGTTGAAAGTATGTTGTAAAAGAGCTGGTCAACAAGCTTGCTGCTGTACCTGTAGACTGTATGGCATATGCCGAACTTGATATGGTCAATGTATATTGGGGCGTTTTCGGAGTCAATGTAAATGTCCGTTACGTTGCGCTTGTCCAGGCATATCACTTCCATCGGCTCACCAAGCCCCGCAACCCATGACGCTGCGATGCGGGCGAGCACTACCGCCTGTTCTGGCGTTATCGGTATGTTGTTCTCCCCTGCATATTCAACGAAATGCCTGCGGTACTCACGCATCTTTTCGTCAAACATCATGTTGTAGTCCTTGACCTGCACGCCCCTTATGGTGCTCATCTCACGCTCTATGAGCTTGCGCGCCTCATCAACCAGCCTGGTGTCTATGCCTTCTTCAATCTTGTTCTCTATCACGTACCACGGCGATTCCGAGCCGGGCACATCATACATCGTTATCGTGTATCCGTAATCCAGCTCATACTTTGCGCCTGGCTTGTCTGACGGCTTAGAGCCTTCAGGCAGCAGGAGCTCAAGCGAGTCAACGTATTTCATTACCTTCATATTGAGGAGGGAGATAAATGCCTGGCGCAGGTCGCCCTTCTGCTTGACAAGCGCGTACATCTTTGTCTCCTGCAGCTTCTTGAGTATCCCCTTAAGCCAGGCCATATAATTCTTGTAGGCTTCGTAAAATGCGGCCTTGGTCGGCTGCGCCTCGCTGTATTCAAGTATTGTCTGCTCGGCTATGAGCGGGTTTGTGAGGAGGTCCTCATATATCTTGGCTAACGTCTTGCGCCGCTGGTCGTACGCATCATCATCTTCGCGGCCGTAAAGCTGCTTGTTGAGGACGAGCTTTTCAACCTGCCTTATGAACCTGACATATGACATTATGGTATCAACCTTCTCCCCGCTAAGCTCAAACACCAGCTGCTCCTCATACCTTATCTTCTCAAAATCTGATTTTGTGAGCGTGGCCATCGCCCTTAGGTTGTTGCTTATGAAATCCGGGCTCATAAACTCGTAAGGTGAATTGGTGCAGTCAAAAACAAGGACATTGCCCTTTATGATGGTCTCGCACATGATATGTGTTTGGGATGAAACTATAAAAAGAATTGCACTGAATATAGCAGCAAGGATATGAGGTGGTAACATGGCACTTGTGCCTTATGACTTGAAAGTGGAGCTGTCGCCCCTTAGGCTCAAAAAGGGTGACGATAGGCCTGTCACTATGAAAATACGGGTGAAAAACCTTGAGCAGCAGGAGAACCTCACGAGCATACTCGTTGAGATACCTTCAACGGT
Organism: Microcaldota archaeon; assembly: GCA_026419815.1. Lineage (GTDB taxonomy): Archaea > Micrarchaeota > Micrarchaeia > CAILAH01 > CAILAH01 > DYJQ01. The sequence goes on from JAOAKR010000002.1 coordinate 21,140, forward strand.
GGGCTTTGACAAGACAGGCTTTGTAAGCAGGAAAGAGATACGGGTCGGAAACATCGCCCCGAACGAGGAAAAGGTGTTTGACGTTGACCTGTTCTCGCACCAAAAGACGAATACTGGGTCCTATGTTGTGCGCGTCATCGCAAACAAGCACTACAGGGGATACTCGCACGTGTTTGCGAATGCCGTAAAGGAAGTGACCTTGAGGATCGTTTAGGCCTCTTTGAGCGCGGCCATAAGCTGGCTGACGAGTGAGGCGACATTTTTCCCTTTTTCAGTAAGCACTACCATTTTTTTCCTGCCAGAAGCCCTGTAGTCAATTATGCCTAGATTGTAGAGCTGCGCGAGTATATTAAGCGTGTGGAGGTAAGTGAGGCCGGTTTCACGCGATAAGGATGAGATATACCATTCCTTTGATGAATCCCTGAGGGCGAGCATAACCGCTATTGGCCTCTCCCTTATAAATGGGATTATCATAGCATTAGGTTGGCGGTATAGCTTAAATACTTTACCTTGAAATTATTGTTGGTGGTAAAATGGCTTTGAACATAGCGGACCTTTACGGAATGGACATCTTCACCGCGAACGGAAAGTTTGTTGGGAAAATACAGGATGTCATCGTTGACTTGGAGAAGGGGGAGGTTATCCGTGTTGCAATGGAGCCTCTTAGCAACATAAACTCCAGGGAAGAGGCAAGGGACGTCCTCAAGAACAAGAGCATACTTTACAAGAACGTGCGCTCGGTTGGGGATGTTGTAATAGTGGATGACAATTACAAGGAGACAAGATAAGCCTAATTTTTAACATTTTCATATTTGTACCGCGAGCTAATAAGGCAGAGGGGTCACTTCCACTATTATTCCGACTTTAATATTTCAAGGCTTTTTATCTTGCATTTATAGACGGACACGTTGCCCTTAAACTGCAAGAAAAAATTGTCCAATATTTTTTCGTGCTCCTTTGTAGTTATGATCACGGATTTTGTGGCTCTCCTTATAAAAGGCTCCATTTTTGATAAATTATAATAGAATTTTCGCTTTATTTTGTGCATTTCTAATGCATTTTGAGGGATTATGTCGTAAACATACATTGTGTCATAGCGTGACATAGTTGTATCTATAGTTACAAACGCTTATATTTTTATACTATAAGATTAGTGGAAGTGACCCCTCCCCCCTCATTTTAAAACACTACACTTTCAGAATAAGGCTGATGATTGAGATTGACGGATCGTACCTTGAAGGCGGCGGGCAGATACTAAGGACATCCCTCTCACTAAGCGCAGCGTTAAGCCTGCCTTTTAAGATAAGGAACATAAGATTAAGCAGACCCAAAAAAGGGCTATTAAGCCAGCACTTAACAGCAGTAAGGGCAGTGGGCGCTATATGCAACGCAGAAGTCAGTGGTGCCACTCTCAATTCCACTGAAATCACGTTTATGCCTGGAAAGGTTTCACACGGCAATTACAGCTTTGATATAGGGACGGCAGGCTCTGCAACGCTCGTGATGCAGGCCATACTTCCAGCACTTACACTTGCAAATGGCAGCTCATACATACAGATAAGAGGCGGCACGCACGTTATGAAATCACCTTCTTATGAGTATTTTGAGCATTGTTTCCTCAAGAATGTGTCGCGACTTGGGATAAGGGCGACATCACAGCTCATAAGGCCGGGCTTTTACCCACAAGGCGGTGGGGAAGTATCGCTGTCAGTGTCGCACTCTCTGCCAAAACGCTATGATTTTATTGAAAGAGGTAGCCTCGTTTCAGAAGAAGCGTATATCATTAATGCCAACCTCCCCCAGCACATTATAAGGCGTGAGCAAGATTTCCTTTCAAGGTCAGGCAGGATGTTTACTTTCAGCGGCACACAATTTGATGCGTGCCCGAGCACCGGGAATGCAATTACCATAATTGGGGAATTTGGCGGCTATGCAATTGGAAGCGACGGGCTTGGTGCCTTAGGCAAGCCAGCAGAGAAAGTAGCTGGTGACTGTCTGCGCACTTATGTAAGCGCACTCAATTCAGGGGGAGTGGATGACAATATGTCAGACCAGCTGCTCGTTTACTTTGCTCTTGCTGGGGGCGGTGCACTGAAATACGGCACACTTACGGCCCATACACGCACAAACATCAATACAATAGAGCAGTTCATAGGTAAGAAATTTGTTATCAATGAAGAGGAGCGTATAATCTCACTCTAAACCAAGAGCAAAACTATGCACGCAGACAAAACTGGCAAGGCCCACCCAATCGTTTGCAATTCAAGCCTTGTTAATTTCTTAATATCGCTCGTAACAAAGCAAAATAATGCGTGTTACCCACAGCCATATCATTTTTTGAGCTTCCTGCTCGTGCACTTAAACCCTAACTTTCTGAGTGTGTCGCACTCGCGTGCGGCCAGCACCCCGTTCCTACATACAACCACATACCGCTTTGCCTTGTCAAGCGACCCGTAGTCAATTGGGCCGTCATCAAGGCGGATTATAACATCATTATTGGAATTGCCGGTTGTTTTTGCACTCTCAGCGGCATTTGTAACTATGGATACATCAGTGCCTTCAACGTCCCCCCTTATTTTCTCATATTCCGCATCAACCTCCCTAACATCAGCACTCGTGGCGACACTTCCCTCTGAGATATTGCACAGCTCCCCCATAAGTATTGAGTGCTCATAAGTGCCAATCCTCTTTGCCTCGCGTATGGTGTCTTCCTTTGTATACGCTATAAGCGGCCTCAGCACCAGGCACCCTACCCCATTCTCAATTGCAGCAAGGTTCCTTATGGTTTGCGTTGACACCTGGCCAACACTTTCCCCCGTTACAATTGCATCACAGCCGAGCTTTCTGCACAGCCGTGCAGCAAGCGCATAAAAGGTCCTCTTTAGGACTACCTGCCTCAACTGTGGCCTGACCTTCTCCCTTATCGCATCAACAATCTTTTTCCCGTCAGCACAGTAAAATCCCAAATCACCGCCGAAGGCCCATTCACACGAAAGTTTCCTGTATGTCCCGTAAGCCAGCCCAAGCGTTTCCTCACCACCGAGGTTGACAAACAAGAATGCAGGGGTGCACCCCCTTCTCATCATCGCCCAGGCAGCAACAGGTGAGTCAATCCCTCCGGAAAACAGCACCACAACTTTGCCTTCTGAGCCGAGCGGCAGGCCGCCAGGCCCACCCTCCTTTTTTGTGTATGCATAAGCATGTTTGCCCCGCACCTCAACGAAGACCTCAACCTCATATTCCTTAAGGCTGACTTTACCGCCAGCATCGCACAATGCGGCGCCCACAACCCGTTGGATATCCATAGAAGTAAAGCCGTGCTTTCCCTCCCTGCTTGCAGTCACCCTGAACCGCTTTCCTGAAACACTTGCCCCGAACCTTTCACGCACCTTCTTTGCAATATCGTCAATATCTTTGAACTCAAAAGCATTTGCACGGGAAAAGTTTGCAATCCCAAACACCTTTCCCAGCCGGCCGGCCAGGCATTCCGCCTGCTTTTTATCCTTAGGGACGACAACAAGTTTCCCGAACTCACCGGTAACCGCCGCATCTTTGCCGCACGCGCGCCTTATGTTGCCGGCGAGTGTCCTGACCATTTGCGCGCGCACAGGCCTCCCCTTTATTGCAATCTCTGATGATGAGACGATGAACACATCCATGCTAAGACTGCTCACAGCAAACATAATAATTGTTATCTGTGCCAACTCTTCTGGTGTGCGGCATTGTGGTCGCCGAATCATCTGACCCTAAGCTGGGCGATTATGAGCGGCTAGTTGCGCATAGGGGCACTTCAGGCAGGGGCGCATGTGCCGTTAGCGGGCTGCATTTTTTACACCATCTCCACTCAATAGTGGGCAATAATGTCCTGCAGCCATTCAAGGGGAGGGGCATACTTGTTGCAAACTGCGAAATCTACAACTGGCAGTCACTCGGCATTAAATACGGGATTACTGCACGGAACGATGCAGAGCTCCTGTTCAAGATTTTGGAATCCAGTGACGACCTGAGCGCATCACTTGCAGGCATAATAAGCGAGCTTGACGGCGATTTTGCCTGTGTATATTACAGGGACGGCGTGCTTTATGCCTTCCGCGATCCGCTGGGCGTAAACCCGCTCTTTTACTCGCTCCGCCCGCTCCTGTTCACATCTGAGCGCGCAAGCGATGCACAGCGTGAGCTTCACCCACGCACAATACTCACTTACAATACTAAGTCAGGCGAGCTGCTCACACAATACACAGATTTCTTTGCGCGCGCACCGCCTTCCCAAGAGATTGCCGAGCTCTTGGGCCGCGCAGTTGACAAGCGCATTCCAAACGCCAAGTCCGGCCTCCTGTTCTCAGGAGGTGTTGACTCTGCATATATTGCGCTGCGCCTGCACGAAAACGGGGAGGCACTGCGGCTTTACACTGCATATGTAGGCAGCGATTCGCAGGACGCCGCGCAAGCACGCAGGTTTGCAAATGACTACGACCTTGACTTGCACGAAGTTCCGATAAGCCTTGCCGAGGCGAAGCGTTCCCTAAGCGAAATCTGCCTTACTATACATTCATCCGACCCGGTGAAGGTAGGCATTGCGCTCCCGTTCCATTTTGCCGCAAAGGCGGCTTCCAGTGACGGGTGCAAAGTCCTGTTCTCTGGGCTTGGCGCGGACGACATATTTGCGGGGTATGCCCGGTTCAAGGGCGGCGCAAGCTTGCGCGGGGAGCAGCTGAGCTCGCTGCGGTGCATCTATGAGCGTGACCTTTACAGGGACAATACTACGTGTATGCATCACGGGATTGAGCTTCGTGTCCCTTATTTGGACCATTCCTTAGTGCTCGCGTCGCTGAATGCCCCTGAGCAGGATATAATAGACAAAAAGCCAATCCGCGCGCTCCTCAAGTCGCACTATAAGGCATCCGAGCAGTGCTACGCCCGCCCAAAGAAGGCAGCCCAATACGGCTCAAACTCAATGAAGGCCGTGCGCGCTCTCGCAAAAAAGACCGGTGCAAGTCCGAGCGTGCACTTATACTCGCTCTCAGGCATACGCAACCTCCGCCTTGGTGCGCTTTATACCGGCGGCAAGGACAG
>JAOAKR010000031.1 GCA_026419815.1 Microcaldota archaeon
AGTATGGTGTCTCAAGCGGCAACAACATTACAAACGTCTCATTCATAGGCATTGAAATCTCCAACTCAACCACTGCATACATAGAGCTCGGCAACGGCACCATTTACTTTGCGAATGTTGGCATCGGCCCGATAATGGATATACACTCAACTGATGCCGAGTTTGTGAACCTGTCCATAAGCAATGCCGATGGCATTATATATTACCCGTCAGTCACATTCAACACGAGCGAGCAATGCGTGCCTGGTGACATTGGGATATCAAACAACCTGATTTCGGTTGACTCGGTTGCCGCACCAGCGCTCAATGAGAGTGCCAAGCTGACATTCTACGGAGTTAGTGGGATAGCGCGGCCGACCCCATACAGGGACGGCGTTCCGTGTCCCGGCGCGATCTGCAGCGCATTTGTAAATATGGGCGGAGGTAAATTTGCGTTTAATGTGAGCTCGTTCACAGACTACAGTATAGGTGAGGGCCCAGTCCCACCGCAGCAGCCAACAGGTGGCGAGGAAAAGCCCGCGCTTTCAGTTTCAGTGAGCACTTCCGGGTATGTTGCAGATCCAGTAACGTTTACTGTGACTTCCGAGGGGAAGAAGGTTGCCGATGCACGGGTTTACGTAGTTGTTGCGGGCAGTGATGCCACTTATGAGATCACAGATACAGGCAGCGATGGCAAGGCAAGCGCCACAATATACGATGCGGGCAACTATTATGCATATGCAAGGAAGAGCGGCTACAAGCAATCATCAAGCAAATACTTCACCCTTAGCTTGCGCGATATGTCCATAACAGTGCCTAATGAGGTGTACGGTGGCACTGATGTTGAAATAGTCGTTAAGGATAGTGCGGCAGGCACACCGCTTCCAGGTGCAGATGTTCAGGTGCGCGGGCCGTCAGGTGAAAATATCCTCTTGTGCACGACCGGTGCAGCAGGCACGTGCATAGTCCCAGGCAGCAGCCTGCAAAAGGGCGGGGTATACGCTATTGAGGCCAACAAGCAATACTACACCACTGAATATGGAAGCTTTGCGGTTTCATTGCGCAAGCTTGACGTGCGTGCACCATCTAGCGTATACACTCGTGAGCGGTTTGACATTTATGTTAGCTCTGGTGGCAGTGCGCTTAGTGGTGTGGACATCCGGCTTGGCGATGATTCATACGTAACCGATGCTTACGGCTATGTGAGGGGCGTAACACTTGACGAGCCCGGAATTTATGCGCTCAGCGCATCAAAAGGCGGGTATGAGCCGTACGAAGGCGAGATATCAGCGACGTATCCACCGATAATTGTCAATTACCCGAACGAGACCTACACCAAAGAGAACTTTACGCTTACGATAACCTCGCCTGACAAGGGATGCATAAGCGGTGTCAAGGTGCAGGTAGGGATGCACACGCACACTTCGGATAAAGATGGCAAGGTTAATGTGCGTGTTGAGCAGGAGGGCAATTACTCGGTGGTTGCAACAAAAGCTGAGTGCGGTCCATACAATGGGGTGCGTGAGATACTTGACAGGCCTCCAGAAAAGCCGTTTGAGCCAAAGCCGCCAATAAAGGACATTGTAGGGCCGGCAGGGCTTGTCGGCGAGCTTGCGGACGCGCTTGGGCTTGAAGGCATAGTCAAGCCTGGCTGCTATGGGGTATACATTGAGGGCATCCCCGCAATATTCTGTGACCTGCTATGGCTAGTGATAATCACGCTCTCGGCAGCCAGCGCTTACCTGCAGAAAGACAATATGAGGCGCGTGATATTTGGCTTCGGCCCAATTATAATTGCGGTTGCCACAATCCCTGCGGTTGGCGCCGTTGTCGCGACACTCTCGTTCGGCTATTCTTACAGGGAATGGTCGGCCGCAAAGGGCATTGAGAAAGTTCAGAAAGAGGAGAGTGAGAAGGCGGGCCGCGATATAATTGAAGGCAAAAAGCCGGGCGATCCCACGGCCCCATAATCCATTCTTGTTTTTGCTTTCCTTTTTGTAAACCAATTGCTTATTAATTATTCCGCACAATTAGCGTTATATGGCAGCGCCACGCCAGGACCCGAAAAAAGAAAAGGAAGAGACGTCAAAGCTGGAAGGGGATGCTACACAAGGAGCTATTGCAAAGGAGCCACAGCAGGGTAAGGTTTCTGGCACGCATTATTCCTCTCCAAAAGGGAGTGCGGAAGAGCACACAGGCAAGCATAGCGGCGGCAAGACGGGGAAAGAGGGGCCAGCAGAGATGGTTGAGAGGCAGGCCGCTGAGAGTGCTGCCGTTGATGCGAAAGCTGCCGAGCCTCCGCCCGTGCAGCCGGCGCCCCAAGTTGCGGATATCAAGAACATAGACATTGCACTTGACACGTATAATGATATTTTTTCAGATTTTGACATCTCACCGTACAGCAAGCGGCAGCTTTCAGAGGACTTCATAATAGAGATGCTGCGGCGTGTGCCGACGTCATCACCGGGCACGCCAGTCAAAGTCGTGCTTTCAATCCCGCAGGGTGTGCGCAGCCCCCAGGATGAGAAAGTGATACACAAGAGGATACGCCACGTTTTTTCAAAGAAATTGCAGGAAATTGAAGGTGAAATACGTGCATACCAGCAGAAGGGGCTCAAGTATATGGCTGTTGGTGCCGGCATAATCCTTCTCACGCTGGTTGAGACCGATTGGCCCGTAGTTAATGCGATATTCAACATCCTGCTCGTGCCCGGCTGGTTTGGCATATGGACCGGCCTTTCAAAAATATTTGATGAGCCAGCCGAGCTTGTGAAGGCGAGGAAGGCATACCACGCCCTCTCAACTGCGCAATACGTGTTTGTGAGCGAGGAGGACGTAAAGAAAACACTTGGCTGACTTGGGCATTTGCAGCTATTGATAAAGGGTGTGTGGTAAATAACACCTTGTTTTTATTGGCAGTAACAGATTCTCAAAAGAAGTGCGAGAAGCGAGCACGAAGAGCGCCTGATGGCTGGAAAACTTACGTAATGAGCTCTCAAAAGAAGTGCGAGAAGCTGGCGCGCCTGCACTAAAAAGGCAAGCGCTTATGATCGCAAACTATATATAAGCAGCCTTTTTTAAAAGGAGCGATGCGCAAGAAAATACTCGGAGTGGGCGCAGCGCTAGCATCACTTATCACTGTGCTTTGTAGCTCATACAGCCCAATGTATCCGGTAATGGAAAGAAGGCCTCCCGTAATGCCGATGCGGGATGAAGCGGATGGGCAAGCACCTGCAGGAGGTAAGGAAACAGAGGGCACTCCTTCTGAATATGGCCAAAGTTCCCAGGCAGATATGCAAAAGGAGTGTGCAGGCCAGCGCAATTGTATTGGGGCAGGCACTGCAAGTGCCATTGATCCGGCACTGCGCAAGAGCCTTGACAGGATGTATGCAGTGCTTCAAGAGCACGGTGAGGAATATTTGGTAAGAATTCTTACGCAAATTTGGATTAATGAGTATTTATCTGGTTACCATAGCTACGGCTTTAGGCTTGCGCTTTCACGTGCACTCTCTAAGGGAAGCATCGCCCGCGCGGTGCAAGGGTTTAGTGAGGGGATATCATACCAGCTTGGGCTTTTAGGGGCGAGCATAAGCGATGATGAGGCCCTTCGCCTGCGCATGCTCGTGCTTATGGCGATACCCGAATCTGAGTGGAAAGATGCAGTTTCACCAGCGGGCGCCCGTGGCCCATACCAATTTATTAGGCAGACGGCAAGGAGGTACGGGCTCGTGTCGCACAGGGGCGATTTTAGGGGTGATATCTATCGCTCGGCAGTGGCTGCGGGCAGGCATATCGCCGAGCTATACTTGAAATTCAGCCGCGATGTTGAGCTTGCGCTTGCGGCGTACAACTCAGGCATGCCGCTAAAGTATTATGATGAGGCGCAGAAGGTGGGCGTGAAGCCTACGTATCTTGGGTATATACAATATTTGCATTCAATGCTTGACAGTGAATACCGGAGGCGCACAACGGAGAAGGTGCGCGCCAGGGAAGGTGATACTGTCAGGAAGGTCCTCTTGCGTGCGGGCATACGGCCGACTGCCGAGTCAATAACTGCAGTGTGCGAGTATAATGACATCCCCGAGTGCCGGCTTTACCCTGGCCAGGAAGTGTACATACCAACTTGGCTCCAAAATTCCATTTCACTTGACAGGATGAAAGGCGCACGGTTCATACGCGAAAGCCTTAACCACCCGCCAAAATGCGTTGCGGCGATTGAAGTATTAAAGCGAGAATTCCCGGAGTTCATTGATTTTGTGCGCGGTGAGATGAGTTATGGTGAGCTTGAGGCAGTTGTAAGGTTGCGAGGCATAGTCCCTTACGATGAGATACTTGCCGGCAACGCAAACCCCTCTTACCCGATAACGCGGCATATAGTGAAGCCTGGCGAGGAGATAAAGTCAATACTTTCAAAGTACGGCTATGCCCCTACCAAGGAAAACATACTTAACATATGCGGGAACGGGTGCAGCTTGCTTGTGCCCGGGCAAGTGATTGAGATCCCGAAGAAGTTCGGCCGCGGCAGGGGCACTCCCACCACAAAGCCATCTGCAGCCAAAAGCTTAAATGCGCACGGCGCCTGATTTGTGCATATGCACTGGGCAGAAAAAGCGTTCAGGATACTATACTCTGAGTATGGCCGCCAGCACTGGTGGCCCGCTGAGACGCCGTTTGAGGTGTGCGTAGGGGCGATACTTACACAGAATACCAGCTGGAAAAATGTTGAGAAGGCCATAGCCAACCTGCGGAAGATGAGGCTGCTTTCTCCAGAGGCGATGCTCTCGTGCGAAGACGGTGTGCTTGAGGCGGCAATCCGCCCGGCAGGGTTTTACTCCCAGAAAGCAAGGCGGCTTAAGGAATTCTGCAAACAGGTGTCGCTTGGCGAGCTTGATAAGATGGGCATTGCTGAGGCACGGAAGAAGCTGTTGTCGGTGCACGGCATTGGGAAGGAGACTGCGGATTCAATACTCCTGTACGCGCTTGGCAAGCCGATATTCGTGGTAGATGCCTACACAAGAAGGATCTATGAGAGGATAACCGGTGAGAGCGCAGCGCACATCAGGTACGATGAGCTCAGGGAACAGTTTGAGGGCGCACTTGGCGGAAGCGCGCAGAAATACAACGAGATGCACGCACTGCTCGTTGAGCACGCTAAGCTTTACTGCACCAAGTCATGCCCAAAGTGCGGCGCCTGCCCCTTAAAACCAATGTGTACCTATCCCAAGCAGCAATTCATTTAAGATGCCTTGTTACGCGCCAGCATATTTCCTTCCTCTTTTCTGCGGGGGCTTCCTCATTAAACGGCGTCCGTTCAGCAATGCTGAACAGGTCGCGCGTACCTTTAAATGATGGGATGAGATGGATGTGGAAGTGGCGCTCTGACCGCCTGTGTGAAGGGTTGATAGTGACAAAGGCATAATTCCCAAACTCGCGGTTCAATGCCTCGGACACCTGCTCAACAAGGTCAAGCACGCATTTGGCCTCATCGGCAGTAAGCTCATCACCGCGCTCAACGTGCCTGTTTGGGATTACCATAACGTGGCCGTCCTTAACAGGCCTCAGGTTTATTAGGCAGGAGGCGTGCTTATTTGAGGTGATGACGTATGTTTGTGCTGAAATTTCCTTGCACAGCGCACAGCTCACCATTAAAACTCCGCCTCCTGGAACTTGTAGTATTGCGGCTTTCCGCCTTCGCTGATGACTGCGAGCATAAGCGTCTTGCGCACGCGCCGTGCAGTGTCGCGCAGCGCAAGCATCTCCGCAAGCCCTATCCCAGGCTCAACGACCTTAACCATATATGTGCTTTCAGCCCTGCCCGGCACCATCCCCTTCTCGTGCACGAGGATTACGTCATCCTGCCAAACATAGTTGCACACATGCAGATTCTTCCTGAGGTCACTGAAAACAGCATAAACGCGCTTTAAGTGCGCATCATTCACGATGCGCTCAAGCGCACCCTCAAACTTCCCTTTCCCGATTTCAGTAAGATATGCGGCCTGAAGCGCATCAACGTAATACTTGCCTTCCCTGCGGTAGCCGATATACCTGCTTTCAAGCTCAGAAGCAAGGCGGCTGTCCGCAACCTCATACTCCATGGCTGGATTTTGGGGGATGATGATTAAAAAATTTTATCAAAAACAGGCATTTGCAACTCTCCAACGGTTAGTGTGTAGCCTTTACACAGATGACTTACTTGTTTTGGGTGGTTGAACAAAGCAATAGACTAATCAGCCCATAAAAGCCCCATTTGTGTTACGGCACTGCCGTTTGCAGTTTTGCAAGCGCATTTGGGAGGCCGGAGATTCCCTTGATTATCATATCCGGGGATTTAGTGCGCAGCGTGGTGGTGCTGAACGATGTGCTCACTGCAATGCATCTCATACCCGCCCTGCGGGCAGCCTCAATCCCATTAAGCGAATCCTCAACAACAACACATTCACAAGGTGGCACACCCAGCGCGCGTGCTGCCCTGAGGAACGGCTCCGGGCTAGGCTTCCCATTTGACACATCGTCCCCGCTGAGCACGCAATCCAATTCATTGGCAATCCCTGCCTTCTCAACCACAAGCCCAACAATCTTTCTTGGGCTTGAGCTTACCAGCGCCACCTTGAATTTCCGGTGTATCAGTGAAACGGCCTTAGCCGCCCCCCTGAAAATCCGTATCTCGCCTTTCCTTCTTTCAAACTGGCGCACCTTCTCATCAAGCATCTCCTGTGGGGTTACACCCCTAAGCCCATAGTTGGCTATCGCCCACGCATAAACATCCAGCTCTTTCAGCCCCTTTATGTGTGCCCATTCCGCACCAATGCGCCTGCCGTGCCTCAAAATCATCTTCCTGTCAATTGATTCGTGCAGGGGCTCGGTATTGGATATAACCCCGTCCATATCAAGCAGCACGGCGCGCAGCATCAGCCGTAATATGAAAATAAAAAGTTAAAATAAGCTACTCAACATTGACCTTGCCCGTGGCCTTGAGGAGGTTGCCTGCAAGCCAGAACAGCCGGTATTCAAACGTTGAGTCGGCAGTGAATTCAACGCGCTGTGTGCTGCCCGGCATAAGCACTGGCGCGTCCTTCCACGCCGAGCTCAGTATCCTCATCCCGTTTGGGTGGGCCTCCTCTTTGGACACAACGAAGTTTATTATCACAAGGTCTCCCTTATTCACCCTGATCTCGCTTGGCTGGAAGCCAGAGTTGCTGACCTGCACAGTGAACTCCTTTACGGGCTGGCCTGACACGCCGAGCACTGTAAACGAGAACTCATCGCTCCACAC